>NZ_RIBZ01000015.1:0-50519 GCF_003721215.1 Streptomyces botrytidirepellens | reverse complement strand
GTGCAGGGGGCGGAGCCCCCGCCACGGGGGCCCAGCCCCTCCGGCGCTTGAGGAGCGGGGGCCGGGGCAGAGCCCCGGTCCGGGAAGGGGCGGGGTGGGGGCTAGATCCCCGTCAGGACCAGGGGAGGGATGAGCGCGTGCGCCAGTACGCCTCCGGGGGCTCCGCCAGGTCTTCGAGCTCCGGGAGACCCAGTCCCGCCGCGCCCAGGTTCGACCACAGCTGGGCCACCGTCGCCGCGCCCGACAGGGCCACAGTCACCCACGGCTGCCGCAGGACCGCCGCCAGGGCGATGGCGTCCGGCGTGGTGCCCAGCTCCTCGGCGGCATGCCGGAGCACCTCGGCCCCGGCCAGGCGGCCATTCGCCATGGCCTCCTTGACGATCACGGCCCGCCCCGCCGCATGCGCCTCCGCCAGCGCCGCCCCGGCCGACGGCTCCAGCAGGTTGTACGTGCTCTGGACCGTACGGAACAGCGGCTCCCCATCGGCCTCGACCTCCAGCGCGGCGCGAATCGCGTCGCCCTGCGCGGGACCGCTGGTGGAAATGCCGACCGTGACGCCCTCCGCCGCGAGCCGGGCCAGTCGGGCGTGGAGGGCGGGGTCGGTGAGCGCGGGGGAATCCGGCGTCACGGAGTGGATCTGGTAGAGGGCGAGGTGGCCGCCGAGGAGGGCACGGGTCTCCTCACGCTGACGCTCGTACGTCGCGACCGAGTGGTCCTTGACCTCGTGGGCGTCGGCGTCCATCCGCCAGTCGGCCACATACGTGTAGCCCCACTTGCTGCCGACCACCACGTCCCCCGCCGCCTCCGGCCGGGCACGCAGCCAGTCGGCGAGGAACTCCTCGGCAAGCCCGTACGAGCGGGCCGCGTCCAGGTAGCGCACCCCCGCCGCGTACGCGGCGTCCAGCAGCTCGTGCGAACGGCGCCGCATCGCCTCGACGGTGCGGTCGGCCGGGAGGTCCCGGTCCCGGCCGAGGTTGATGTAGCCGGGGCGGCCGACCGCGGCCAGGCCGAGCCCGATCCGGGACACCGGCGTGGCGGCGGCGGCAGCAGCAAGGGAGCCGGACATCAGCGCTTCGCGTCCGCCCACGCCCGCTGCGCGGCGAGGTCCGTCTTGACCTCGGCCAGCTGCGCGGCCACGGCCGACGGGGCGGTCCCACCGCGCCCGCTGCGCGAGGCCAGCGCGCCCGGCACGTTCAGCACGCTGCGCACCTCGGGAGTCAGATGCGGGGAGATCTTCGCGAACTGCTCATCCGTGAGCTGGTCCAGCTCGATCCCGGTCAGCTCGCACTCCTTGACGCACGCGCCCGCGACCTCGTGCGCCACCCGGAACGGCACGCCCTGCCGGACGAGCCACTCGGCGATGTCGGTGGCCAGCGAGAACCCGGCGGGGGCCAGCTCCTCCATGCGCTCCCGGTTGACGGTCAGCGTCGCCATCATGCCGGTGAAGGCGGGGAGCAGGATCTCCAGCTGGTCGCAGGAGTCGAAGACCGGCTCCTTGTCCTCCTGGAGGTCGCGGTTGTACGCGAGCGGCAGGGCCTTCAGCGTGGCCAGCAGCCCGGTGAGGTTGCCGATGAGGCGGCCGGACTTGCCGCGGGCCAGCTCGGCGATGTCCGGGTTCTTCTTCTGCGGCATGATCGAGGAGCCGGTGGAGAAGGCGTCGTGGAGGGTCACGAAGGAGAACTCCTTCGTGTTCCAGATGATGATCTCCTCGGCGATCCGCGACAGGTCGATGCCGATCATCGCGGTGATGAAGCCGAACTCGGCGGCGAAGTCGCGGGCGGCCGTGCCGTCGAGCGAGTTGGCGGCCGAGCCGTGCTCGAAGCCCAGGTCGGCGGCGACGGCCTGCGGGTCCAGGCCCAGCGAGGACCCGGCGAGCGCGCCCGATCCGTACGGCGAGACGGCCGTCCGCTCGTCCCACTGCCGCAGCCGCTCCGCGTTCCGGGACATCGCCTGGACGTGGGCGAGGACGTGGTGGGCGAAGAGCACCGGCTGGGCGTGCTGGAGGTGGGTGCGGCCGGGCATCGCGACGTCCGGGTGGGCCTCGGCGAGCCCGACCAGGGCCTCCTGGAGGTCGGCGATCAGGCCACCGATGATCCGGGCGTGGTCGCGCAGGTACATCCGGAAGAGGGTGGCGATCTGGTCGTTACGGGACCGCCCGGCGCGCAGCTTGCCGCCGAGGTCGGGGCCGAGCCGCTCCAGCAGTCCGCGCTCCAGCGCGGTGTGCACGTCCTCGTCGGCGATGGTGCCGGTGAAGTCGCCGGAGGCGACGTCGGCCTCCAGCCGGTCGAGCCCGGCGAGCATCCGCTCCAGCTCGTCGGCGGTCAGCAGGTCGGCCGCGTGGAGCACCCGGGCGTGGGCACGGGAACCGGCGATGTCGTACGGCGCCAGGCGCCAGTCGAAGTGCACCGAGGCGCTGAGCTTCTCCAGTGCCTCGGCGGGCCCGTCGGCGAAGCGGCCGCCCCAGAGCCGGACGTCGCCGCTGTTGCCGTTGCTCACGCTGTTGCTCCTCAAGGCTGTGGGTGTGCGACCGCCTCCCCGCCGGGTGGCGGGAAGGCGGTGTGGTTACGTCTGCTACGCAGGTTACTGCTGAAGGTCCCGCTTCGCGGCGATCTTGCTGGACATCCCGAACAGCTCGATGAAGCCCTTGGACAGCGACTGGTCGAAGGTGTCGCCCGTGTCGTAGGTCGCCAGGTTGAAGTCGTACAGCGACTGCTCCGACTTCCGGCCGGTGACGACGGCCCGGCCGCCGTGGAGGGTCATCCGGATCTCGCCGGAGACGTGCTCGTTGGCCTCGGCGATGAAGCCGTCCAGGGCCCGCTTGAGCGGCGAGAACCACAGACCGTCGTAGACCAGCTCGCTCCACCGCTGCTCGACCTGCCGCTTGTAGCGGGCCAGCTCGCGCTCGACGGTGACGTTCTCCAGCTCCTGGTGGGCGGTGATCAGCGCGATGGCGCCGGGGGCCTCGTAGATCTCCCGGGACTTGATGCCGACCAGCCGGTCCTCGACCATGTCGATCCGCCCGATGCCCTGCGCCCCGGCCCGCTCGTTGAGCTGCTGGATGGCCTGGAGGACGGTCACCGGCTGGCCGTCGATGGCCACCGGGACGCCCGCCTTGAAGGTGATGATGACCTCGTCGGCGTCCCGCTGGGTGGCCGGGTTCGAGGTGTACTCGTACACGTCCTCGATCGGCGCGTTCCAGATGTCCTCCAGGAAGCCGGTCTCGACGGCCCGCCCGAAGACGTTCTGGTCGATCGAGTACGGGGACTTCTTGGTGGTCGCGATCGGCAGGCTCTTCGCCTCGCAGAAGGCGATGGCCTTGTCCCGCGTCATGGCGTAGTCCCGGACCGGGGCGATGCACTTCAGGTCGGGCGCGAGGGAGGAGATGCCCGCCTCGAACCGCACCTGGTCGTTGCCCTTGCCGGTGCAGCCGTGGGCGACGGTCGTGGCGCCGTGCTTCCGGGCGGCGGCGACGAGGTGCTTGACGATGGTGGGCCGGGAGAGCGCCGAGACCAGCGGGTAGCGGTCCATGTACAGAGCGTTCGCCTTGATCGCCGGGAGGCAGTACTCGTCGGCGAATTCGTCCTTGGCGTCCGCGACCTCCGCCTCGACCGCCCCGCAGGCGAGCGCGCGCTTACGGATGACGTCCAGGTCCTCACCGCCCTGGCCGACGTCCACGGCAACGGCGATGACCTCGGCGCCCGTCTCCTCGGCGATCCAGCCGATGGCGACGGAGGTGTCCAGGCCGCCCGAGTAGGCGAGTACGACGCGCTCGGTCACGGGTTTCTCCTTACGGTCCATGCACTGACTGGCATAAGTATGCACTGGCCCGTATGTTTCGTCAACGCCAGACCGACACGAGGCCACTGCGGGACATCGCGACGGCGCTCCGACGCCACCACCAGGGCCCGCGCGATCACTGCCAGGTGACACGCGCGCATCACCCACCGGGACGCCGACGGCCCCCACGAGTCGCTCGTGGGGGCCGTCGGCGCATTTCATCGGCAGCGATCTCACGCCAGATTTTCAGTCTCCATCAAGACGCAATTCCATTTCGTCTCGATCTTGACATTCTCGAGCCAGCCTGAGCACCCCTTGCAAAATCTCCTGCACTCCATGCTCTTCCGTTCGCGAGAATTCGGCATTGATTTCTGAAATGAATTGACCCATCTCGCGCGAACCCAACTTCAGGGTTCCGTAGGGATCCACACGACTGAGCATAGGTAGCTCGCTCGATTCACAAAGACGGGCGAACTCATCGCGAAGATCGAGGACAACGTCCACCTGCCTCACCCGGCGCCGCCTCGGACTGCTCCCGTTCTGCTCTACGCACACGAGAGCAACATCTACACCCATGGAGCCTCCTTGAGCGGGGATTCGATGTCACGTCTACACATCACTCTGGCCCCTCAGACGGGAAGGCTGTGATCAGTTTTCGATCGCGAACTATGACTCGAATGTTGTACTGATCATTCCCAGCCCCGTCCCTACCAATCGGGTTCGGGAACTTGTAGTAGTAAGCCCCGTCGCGGGTTTGTCCATCGAGCGCACGATTGATCATCTTCTGGATCTTCGGCTTGCTCGTGGTGAAGAACTTGCTCTTATTGGGGAATTCGCCACCGCGAACAACATGCCGATCCCATATGTGATCCCAGCGCCCCTTGGAGATCGATACAGGGCAGCTGGAGTTGTGCACGAGGACCGGCGTCTCGTCCGCCAGCACATAGTACGTGTGGGTGCTGCTGACCGTGAGGTCGTAGGTGCGCTGCGTCTTGGTGAAGTGGCGCGCGGCGGTGACCGTGACGGCCGTGCCCTTGGCCGTGCGGAGCTTCATGCCGGTGATGACGTCACCGGCGTCCACCCAGCGGGCCTCGCTGGTCACCCAGAACGGGTGGGTGTCGGTGGCGATGATGGACGCCGAGCCGTCAGCGGTGTTCACCGTGAGGTCGGTGAAGTCCTTGTCGTCTTCGGTGACAATCGTCGCGACGACGGGACGGGCTTCGGTTTTCCCGGTTTCGGGATCGGTTGCAAGTACGTTGTCGCCGACCTTGACGTCGTCAATGTCACGCTGCTCGCCGTCCGCCAGTTCTACCTGGGTTTCCTCGGTGAAGCTGTGGCACTTCTTGGCCGTCTTCGCTGCGTCGGCCGCGTCGTCGGCCTTCTCCTCAGCCTTTCTGGCTTTCTGCCAGATCTTGATGCCCTTCAAGCCCTTTCCGGGGCCGGGCAGATCAGCCGCGGCCCAAGCACAGCCGGAGAGTTTGAAATCTTTGCACTTCTTCCACTCCGCAGGGTCAGGCGCAAGGATTTCGACGGCTATTTTGACGATGCTGAAGAATCCCGTACCCGCCTTCTCGTCATACGGGCCCGGCACAGGCGCGGGGCCGGGGCTCGGCGCGGGGGTCGGGTAGGACGACGAGGTGGAGGCTGTGCCTCCGCCGCCGCCCCAGCCACCGCCCCAGCCGCCGTGGCGACCGCCACCACCGCCACCGCCTCCGCCGCCTCCACCGCCGCCACCGCACGGCTTGAGCGGCGGCACTCCGCAGGTGGGCCCGGCACCGCCGCCCGCACCGCAGGTGTCGAAGATTCCGCCACGGCAGAGCATCAGGCCGGTCGGGTCACTGAACGAGACAGGGTTGTTGGCCGAGTAGGCGTAGCCGTTGAGGGACTGGGGCTCTTCGGGCGCGAGGAGCGGGTCGACGCTGATGAACTGCCCGATAGCGGGGTCGTATTCGCGAGCGCCGATGTGCGTGAGACCCGTGACGGTGTCCGCCGGCTTGCCGAGGAACGCCTTGTCGTCCGGCCACGCGGTGGGCTTGGTGCCCCGGGGTGCGCCGAAGGGGGTGGTGTAGCGCTTGGTGACCCCGCGGGTGCCGGCGTCGACGGCCAGGGTGCCGGTGCCGTGGTTGTCGGCGGCCAGGAAGATCAGCTTGGTGGTGGACTGGCCCTTCGTCCCCGTCCGCTCCGCGATGGTCTGACCGGCACCGGTGTAGTAGCGGGTACCGGTCAGGGTCTTCGCTGTCCCGCGGACGCTGAGGCGGACCTCGGTGGCGCCCAGATAGAGAACCGTGTCGCCGTCGGCCGTCGTGGCCCGGCGGATGAGGAGTTCGCCGTCGGCGTCGTAGAGATAGCCGGTTCCCGTGGCCGCCTTACCGCCCTTCGCCGGTTCCGAGGACGCCGCGAGTTTGCCCTCGGTGTTCCAGACCAGTGACTGTTCGGCCTGGGTGCCCGGTCGCGTGGTGGTGTTGCCCACGGCGTCGTAGCCGTACGTGGCGGTGACGGGTGATGTGCTGCCCGGCTTGGTGGTGCGGGTCTCGGCCAGCGGGTGCGGCTGGCCCTTGTCCGTGCCGTATGTGTAGCGGGTGGTCGTATCGCCCGCCACCGCGTGCTGCGTTTCGGATTCGCGCTGATCCGAGGCGTTGTAGGAGTAGGACGTCCAGTACGGGGCGGCGCCGTCGAGGTTCGCGGTGGTACGGCCGGAGGCCGCGCAGTCCGCCGTCCTCGGCGTCCATGCCTCGGTCAGGCGGCGATGGCCGTCGTAGCCGAAGCACTGGTAGTCGGCCTTGCCGGTACCGCCGAGGTTCGTGCTGTCGAAGATCGACGTCACGTTGCCCGCGTCGTCCTGGGCGTACCTCAGATCCTGCAGCAGGTACCCATAGGTCTCATCACGGGTGAAGCCCCGGGTCAGGCGCCGGGTGCCGTCCTCGTACTCGTAGCTCGTGTAGAGCTTCTTGCTGTCCGAGGCGGGGGACGTGCCCAGTTCCAGCTGACGCAGGTCGCCGACGGGGGCGTAGACGGCGCTCAGGAGGTAGTTGGACGCGCCCGACGCGCTGAGCTGCTGGCCGGTCGCGTTGTACGTGTAGGACACCGCCTCGCCCGGCAGCCCGCCCACGGCCGGTTCTCCGGTCTTCTTGACCGTCCCGTCGAGGCCGTAGTCGGTGGAGAAGGTCAGCGTGGCGGGGACGCCCGCTTGGACCAGCGCCTCGTTGCCCGGCAGGACGAGCTGGGACTCGGTCGGCTCGTACAGGCTGTTGTAGCGCGTGACCTTACGGGTGTACGCCTTGCCGTCGGAGCCGCCTTCATAGCGTGTGGACGAGTCCTGCAGACCCTTGGCCAGGGTGTCGAAGGACCATGACGCCAGCTTGGTGGCAGCCGTTTTGGACGACTGCCACATCCCGGTCTTGCGGCCCAGCTCGTCGTACTCGTACAGCAGGGTGTTCTTGTTCGCGTCCTCGGTGGAACTGATGTGGTCGAGTTCGTCGTACCGCGTGGACATCTTGCCCTTGTCGGGGTCGTCAGCGGTGCTCAGACGCCCGAAGAGGTCATAGGTATAGGTCCACGTGGCCTTGTCCGGGCCGACGATGGTCTTCTGGTCACCGTCCGGTGTGTAGGTGAGCTTCGTGGTCGTGTACGTGGCGCCGGTCGGGCTGGTGCCCGGGTACTCCCGGCGCTCGGTGACCCGTCCCAGGACGTCGGTGACCTCGGCGGTGGCGGTTCCGCCCGCGGGGGCGGTGGTGGCGGTGGTGTCGCCGGTGTAGGTGGTCGCCGTGCTCCACCGGTCGGTGCCGCGGACCTTGGTGACGGCCTGGACCGGCCGGGCGGCGCCGTCGTACTTGGTGTCCGTCTGAAGGGGCGCCTGACCGCCGTCGGTCTGCACCGCCTCGCCCGACGGCCCGTTCTTCTCGTCCCAGATGCCGTCCTGGGAGGAGACGGCCAGCCCGCGGTCGTCGTACAGGGTCTGCGAGATGACGCGCCCGCCGACCGGAGAGGGCTTCTGCACCTGACGGGGCCGCAGCAGGCTGTCGAAGATCTCGTAGGTGGTGTTGTAGCCGGAACCGTCGCCCTTGAGCGTGCCCGTGGAGATCCACGGAAGGGACGAGTCGCCGACCTTGTAGGCGAATACGTAGTTGGCCTTCTCGTCGAGCGCTTCGGAGCGGTTGGGGAGCCACACCTTGGTAGTCCGGCCGAGGCTGTCGTACTCGGTCTGGGTGATCTTCTTGTTGGGGTCGGAGACCTTGAGCGGCGAGCCCCGCGCCGGATCGACCGTGGTGGTGGTCTTGAAGCCCTTGGCGTCGGCGGTCTCGCTGGAGGTGAGCGGACCGGCCGCCGCGGGGACGTAGGTCGTGGCGGCGGTGGTGCGGTCCAGGGCGTCCTTGACCGTCTTGGGCCGCCCCAGCGTGTCGTAGTCGGTGGTTTCGACCTTCTGCCAGACGGGGGCGTTGGCGTCGGTGTAGCCCTTCGCACGGCCGGTCCAGCGGATTTCGCCCTGGGTGGGGTTCTGGTCCGCCGACCAGGTGGTGGTGTCGTAGGCGGTGGCGGCGTCGGAGACGACGTCTCCCCGGCGCGAGCTGTCGGCGGGGAGGTCGAGATCAGTGGCCGTGACGGAGCATTTCCGCGACACGGTCTGCGTGCGGGAGATCAGTGAGTTGATGCCCGCCTTGTCGTTGCGCGCGTACCACTTGCGGGTGCACGTCTCGTCGCCGCTGACCGCGTTGTCGCCGCCGTCCTCGACCGTGACGGGCATGCCGAAATCGTCGTAAGTGGTGGTCTGGCTGCGGACCCGGTCCACCGGGGTGACGCCGCTGGTGATCCTGGCGCGGTCGTGGGTGGCCTTGGTCCTGACGTAGTACGCCTCGGTGTCCGCGTAGGACTTGTGCTGGGTGGCGGTGCGCTTGGACCACGGGTCGCTGATGGTCCCGGACACCTCGGCATCGCCGTTGTACGTCACCGACTCACGGGTGAATCCGGCGTACGCGTCGGAATCGGTGATCTCGGCGGCCTTGACTCCGGTGACGGTGGCCGTCTTCCGCTTGTCCGGGTCGACGGTCTTGCCGTCGGACTTGAGCACACGGTCGCCGTCCATGCCACGCAGGTAGACGGTCACGGTCCTGGACTGCGTGTTGCCGCCCGCCCCGGTGCGATGGACGACCTTGCCGAAGCCACGCCACTCCGACCAGGTGCGCTGCTTGGCCGGGGTGAGCGGATCCTCGTTGTAGTGCCAGGCCGCGCCTCCCTCGTAGCTGTAGGAGTGCGCGACGGCGTCGGAGCCGCCCTTGGGGTCGGTGGTGCGCACACCGGTGACCGGGTACTTCTGGAACCAGTCGAGCTGTGGGTCGGCTCCGCCGTTGGGCGACCAGTACACCGGGAAGCAGCGCTTGGTGTTCTCATCCGCCTTCGGCATGGTCCGGCCCGCGACGCAGTCGGCTTCGGCGTAGTCGACGATGGTCTGGGCGCCGGCCTCGGAGGTGATGGTCTTCACCCGCGGCTTGTCCAGCGACAGGATGTCGTCCGTCGCGCCATCCACTCGGTTCGTGAGCCAGGTGTGGGTGAACCTGACCGGGTCCAGCGCGATGTCGCTGCCGCGCTTTCCGGTGCGCTTGATCTCGTCCAGCCACAGGGACTGGTCGGACGAGTCACCGGTGTCACCCGGATCGAGATAGGTCTGCTTGAGCGCCCAGGAGTCGACGGTTTCATAGCCGGGCGTGGCCGCGGCCGCGTTCCAGAAGGAGGTGGTGATGTCCGTCAGGCGCTTGCGTGTGAAGAAGGAAGGGCCGACGTTGCCGGTGCACTTGTCGCCGTCCTTGCACACCGCGTCGAAGGGCACGTCCGGCCAGTTGTCGTGGTGATCCTCGTTCAGCGTGTCGCAGCCGCTGCCGGAGGCCATGCACCGTTCGGCGACCGTGAAGGTGACCTTGTTCGACGCCGCGGGGGTCGCGGAGAAGAGGGCATCGGCGCGCTGCCCGTACCGGATCTCCTTAAGATAGCCGCCCCGTATGTAGTCGGTGCCGGGGTCGTCCTTGCCGTTCTTGGCGTAGTTGTTGTGCTCGGCCTTGTACCAGTACGTCATGGCGCTGTCGTGGGTGTCCTCGACGTAGTCGAGGTTCCAGCGCCATGCCTGCTTCTTGTGCCGCTCGCCAAAGGAGGATCCCGAGGAGTAGCCGGGTTCTCCTTCGTCGTCGCCGAAGACCGGCACGGTCCACACCGACTCCGTGCGGTCGTCCGCGCCCGCGCCGTCCAGCTTGTTCAGCCCGAAGACGTATTTGGTGCCGTCGCCCGTGGTGACGGTCCAGTGCTCGCCGTTGTCATCGCCGTTGTCGGCCCCGGTGGAGTGCTGGACCGTCGAGGCGTCGTCGTTCCTGAGCCGCCACGTGCCGGTGGTGTCATCCTTCACCAGCTCCGTGGCCTTGCCGTTCAGCACGAGCGAGGCGTTCTCGTACTTCCAGCACAGGTCGAACTTGTCGTCCTGCCCGTCGTCGTCGCAACTGCCGTACTTGCGCTCGATGTACGACGAGGTGAGATCGAATCCCTCGCCGATCCAGGAGCCCTGGTTGTTGGTGTTCGCCGTCCGGCCGTCGACGCTGCCGGAGTCGTACGCGATGGACAGGTCGGGCGCGGGTCCGGCTGCCGCCGGAGGCAAGGTGAACGGGTAGGTCCAGGTGAAGGAACCCGAGGAGCCTCCCGCTTCCCAGGTGGACGACGAGGAGAGCGGCGTGGCCTTGTAGTCGCCACGACCGGACTTGGCGGCGGCCGCCACTGCGAGGACCTTCGCCTCACCCCCCGGCTTCGCGGCGAAGGTGAGCGGTGTGGACAGCTTCTCGTCGTGCCGTTTGTTGACGGCCCGCAGCGGGGTCTGCGTGCGGCAGGCGGCTTTCTGCGGTGTCGTCAGCACACAGGCCGGAAGTCGCACGAGGTTCAGACGGCCCGCCCAGTCGCCGCCGTACGCCGCGGCGAAGTCCGCGTAGCCGATGTCGAGTCTCGCCTGTCCGCCCTCTGCCGGGGCGACGGTCTTGAGCAGTACGCCTCTGACCCCGGCCTCGCGTGCGCTGGCCTGGTCCATGACCTGGACGCTCAGGCCATCGGCAGCGCGGGACTTCCCGCCCACCGCGGCGAGAGTGACAGGCAGACCTCCGGGACGCGCCGTGGCCGTTCCACGGCCGGAGACCGACAGACGCGCGGTCCCCGCCTTCGGCCACGTCACCTTTCTGGCCTGGTCGCGGCGGGCCGCATCGGCGGCCGCGCGGTCTGCCGCCTCGCCCTTCTTGACCAGGGCGGCGGCCTTGCGGTCCAGCTTCGGTGAGAGCGGTACGACCTTGTCCGCACGTGGTGCGTCCAGCTTGGGCCTGCCGACTGCTTCGGCTTCCGACTCGAAGACGACCGGCGACAGCAGTCCCGGCAGCAACGACAAGCCGGCCACCGCTGCGACGCGCCCCAGCCAGCGGCTGCGCCGGGATGCTGTACCTCTGCCTAAAACACCACTGCCCAAGACACCACTGCCTAAGACACCACGGGCCGACACGATCCGTTTCACTCCCCATCTCCACCGCGTGCGGTCCGAGCCGCGTCCGCTGTCCCCATTCACCGGCCGTCCAACTGGGCGGCCGGGCATCACTCGTTCTCCAGCGGGCCCGCGTCCAGGACCTGGGAGCGGATCTGTTCGGCACTCATGGCCCCCACCCAGATCCTGAGCTCTTCCACCGCGCCGGGCAGATAGTGAGACGTGCTGCCGCCCTCGGTCCCCCGGCCCAGGGAAAGCTCACCGGCGCCCTGCTGCTCCGCCGTGAAACCGGACCGATCCAGGGACGCCTGGTCGGAATCGCCGACGTATAGGTGAACCTTTCCGTACCGGGTCTCGGTCTTCTCCGGGTCGTCCGGATCGACCCACTCCCAGGGCTCCTGGGCGTCGAAGACCCCCGTCACCTGCACCCAGGTGTCCAGCTCTGCGTTTTCCTCTCCGGGGACGAAAGCGCTCTGGGTGACCTTGCCGGTGCCGGAGACGCCGGTGCGCGTGAAGCGCCATCGATAGGTGTCCTCGGCGGGCTTGGTCACCCACAGTGCCCAGGACGACTCGGCTCCCGTCCGCTGCCCGGCCACCTGCGCTTCGTAGCCGACGGGCTTGCCCGCGAGCTTGACGCTGTCGAGGCGTACGCGTACCGAGGCCGTGAAGGATCCGTTCTCATCGAGCACCGGTCCCGCCGTGGCGGCGTAGCCCGAAGCTCCGTCGAGCAGGAGCGCGTTGTCGTCCTCGTTCAGCGCCGCCCCGGAAGAGGACAGTTTCATGGCCGCGGGCGGGTACGACGTGCCTTCGGCGATCTCGGTGCCCTTCGCGGCCGAGGCGTCCCACATGGCCACCAGTTCGTTGGGCGGCGCCTCGCCTCCCAGGAAGCGTGCCTCCACGCGTATCTCGTCGGGCGTCAGCGCACGCTGCCACACCGCCGTTTCATCGATACGGCCGCGAAAGTACTCACCGTACGTGCCGCCCACCTTGGATCGGCCGAACTGCAACCCGCGGTCCGCGGTCCACGGCTCATAGCCGGAGGCCGCCTTCGACAACACCACCGGATCGCCCTGTGGCCGCCCGTCCACGAACAACTGGATGGTGTCGTTCGACTTGTCCGTATCGCCCTGGGTGTCGAACACACCGGCCAGATGTGTCCAGACCTTCAGCGGAGGGTTCTGCGCATTGGCGAAGGAGCGGATGTACGTGGGATCGGCCTTGTCCTTGTCCGTACGGTTGAAGATCCATTTCTTGTACGCGGACGAGTAGTACAGGGTGAAGCCCGATCCCTCCTCCCCTGGCTCGGTCAGCACCACCCTGTTGTCAGCGGTGTCACTGAGGTACGCCCAGGTTGAGACGGTGAAGGAATCCTGTGTGTTCACCGCAGCCGAAGAGGTGGCCGCATACCCATTGGTGGCCGACGTGTCGTTCAGCCACAACGAATAGTCGGTGTCGCCCCGGCGCCCGAAGGTCGACCAGCCCGTTCCCGCCTCGTCGTGGAGGGTGGCATCATGCCGGGTCCCCTCGGTGGCGCTGTCCACGGCCTTGGTCACGCCCGAACCCGGCGCCCCGTCCCCGAAGCGCCATCGGCCGACAGGTCCCGCGGCCGGTGCCACGGCGAAGGTGAACTCCGCGGGGGTGCCCCAGCGATTGCGCACGTCCTTGGCTTCCACGGACAGCACCTGGGTCCCGGAGAGCGGCGGCGTCACGTTCAAGGTGACGCGCGCGCCCGTGCTCTGCTTGGTGTTCGCGGCCGTCGAGGTCAGCAACCGCCACCGATAGCCGGTGATGTCCGTGTCAGCGCTGTTCGGTTTGACGGAGAAAGTGCCGGCCGTACCGGGGCCGCCTTTGCCCACGCACTGGTTCGGCAGGCACTCGGTGTAGGGCTTGCCCGCCGTGATCTGCGGTGCCTTCGGAGCGGTGGAGTCGATCTTCAGATAGCACCAGGAGGCGTAGGACGAGAACAGGTTGCCCGATCTGCCGCTGTAGGCCCAGTGTGATTGCGTCCGTGCCTTGTAGCGGTACAAGCCGCCGTCGGCACGATCCGTCGTGCGCATCTTCTCCAAGGTGCCGTCAGGGTCCCAGCCGCTGTCCGGCCGGTAGCCGCTCCACACCTTGTCCCATGACCCGTCGTCCTGTTTGCGCTCCATCCAGAACTCGGCCTGGAGCGAGCCCTTGTCCTCTCCGCTCCTCGGCTGTGTCTTCGTCTGGACGCGTGCCTGGACCATCGGGTCCCTGCGGGTGACGATCAGGGGATCCGAGGAGGAAGACTTGCAGTAGGCGGAGGTCCCGTCCCCTGGTATCACCCCCACCGATGTGGGCACGCCCGGCCGGGGAACGTACGTGACCTTCAAGGTCGCGTTGTCCTCGAACCGCTTCCACGCGGTGGCGTCGGTTTCGTCCTTCGCCCGCAGCATCAGCGTGAGCCGCGAGATCTTGCCGTCGGCGAACGACCTGACCGTGCGCGCCAGGTTCTCGTCCCCCTCGTCAGGGTTGTCGTTGAACTCGATCCACGCGTCCGGCTGCTCCGGACTACAGTTCTTGCCGCGCCCCGCGGACACGTAGCGGTCGCCCATCTGGTCGAGCTGCCGCGGCCCCGGCCAGCGCGTGCCCTCGGAGATGTTGTCCGTACGCTCCAGGTCCACCCAGTGCGGTTCGCAGTCGAACGACCAGGTCTCGTGGGCACGGAAGGTGGCGTCCAGTACGTACTTTCCGACCAGCTTCGACGGCGCGAACTCGAAGTACATCCGGTCCACATAGCCGGAACCGCAGTAGTAGCCGTTGGCAGTGCCGCACTTGCCGACCCCGAGGCTTCCGTCGAACTGCCAGAACCTGTCCCCGTCGGACGAGAGCTTCGTACGCTCCGAGGCGCCGAGGCCAACTGGCGGATCGATGTAGACGGGATAGACGGTCTTGTCTCCGCGCAGCAGCCCGAGGTCCGGTTTCACGATCACCGCACCGTCCTGCACCGTGACGGGCAGCAGAGCGCTGACATCACCGGCACCGGGCCGTGTCTGCGTGCCCGCCTCTTCCGGCACCGTCGCCGTCGGGGATCTCGGAACGTTCGGACCACGCGCGGCGACGCCCTCGCCGCCCTCGGCTCCTCCAGCCGAGTCCCACATCTGCCCCGCCGGGCCCTTGAACACCGCGTTCCCGTCGTCGTCGATCGCGCGCAGACCGCCACCCGCGCCGGGAGCCACGTCGAGCCCGGTGCCGGAGACGGACAGCTTGACCTGCTCGAGGTCGGGATTGGCGGCCGCCTGAGCCGTCCGCACCACGAGAACCTGCCGGTAGCCCTCCGCCGTGGCGGTGAGCTGGAGGTCCACTCCCTCCAGCACGTCCGGATATGTCGCGGTGGCCCCGTCCAGCCTGGGCACGGGCAGTCGCTCAGGCCATGAGAGGCGAAGCGATTTATCCGCCGTTCCCAGGCGCAGGAGGTCCTTGCCGTCGCCTCCGCCGGAGAACGCCACGTCGACCACCACGCTCCTGGGCGCGACGCTCCCGTCGGAACGGCGCTCCAGCGTGGTGTCCACGGCACGCCATGTCCCGTCATCCGCCCTGACCCGTTGCGGTACCGACGACTGTTCCAGCGTGAACGTCCCGTCCGGATTCGCGAACGTCTGCGAGTACTCGGCTCGCTGGGCCGTCACCTCCACCGGCTCGCCTGATGCGGCCGCTCGTTCCGATGCGGTCATCGCCTTCGGTACCGGCGACGCGTCCGCACGTGCGGCCGGTAACAAGACCAGCGATGCGGCGATGATCGCCCCGACAGACGTCCCCGCCACGGCGCGGCGCGACGCACTTGTCCCGCCGTCGCGCACGCGACGGCTCCACCCCAACCCCACAGTCCCCACCCCGGAGTCACAGAATCTTCGATTATGCGGCGAGTAAATCGAACATAAACGCACAGCGTCAAGGGTGATTCGTGTGCCTCGTGGTGCCCATGGGCGATTTCCGGCTACCCGCAGTCACTGGCCGGGTGTCCGGCGCGAGGGTGAGCGGGACCGAGGTGCCGCCTTACACCTCACGTGCCACGCATCAGCCGTGTCTCACGGCGTGGGCCCTGCTGATGGCGGTGTTGGTGGCCCAGCGCCGCCCCGACCGGCCGGTACCGCCCCCCGATGGCCGGTACCGCCGCGATCGGGGCGGTTGTGGCGGCTAGCTCAGATGCCGGGTGAAGAACCGGGCCGCGGCGTCCCCCGCGGACTGCGGGACGCCGGTGTGCCCGCCCATATTGGCGTTCAGCGTCTTCTCCTCGGAGCCGAAGGCGTCGAACAGGTCCAGGGCCCGCTGGCGGTCGTTCCCTTCGTCGTCCCACTGGAGCAGGACGTGCAGCGGGATGGTGACCTGCCGGGCCTCCTCGAACAGGGCGCGCGGCACGAAACTCCCGGCGAACAGAACGGCGGCCGAGATGCGCGGCTCGACCACCGCCAGCCGGACCCCGATGGCGATCACTCCCCCCGAGTACCCGACCGGGCCGCCGATCTCGGGCAGCGCAAGGAGGGCGTCCAGGGCGGCCTGCCATTCCGGGGCCGCCTTGTCGACCAGTGGGAGGACGAGCCGGTCCACGATCTCCTCGTCGACCGGCTCACCGGCCTCCAGCGCCCGGCGCAGGTCGGCGCGGGCCTGCTCGGCGGCGGGGGAACGGGGCCGGTCACCGCTTCCGGGGAGCTCGATGGTGGCCGTGGCGAAGCCCTCCGCCGCGGAGTGCCGGGCCCGGGCCACCAGTCGGGGGTACAGCTTGTGCAGTCCGCCGGGGTGGCCGAGCAGGATCAGCGGCGCCGGTGCGGACGCGGACGCGGATCCGGGCGTCCACAGGATGCCGGGGATCTCGCCGAGGGTGAATGCGCGTTCGAGGACGCCGTCGTCGAGGTGCTGCTCAGAAGTGAATCGCATGGTCGTGCCTTTCGGGAGTGCGCTTGAACAGCGCTCCCGGACGACCTGCCTATCGCCCGACCGTGACCCCGGAGGGGAGCACCCATGTCGATACGTTCACGGGTACCACCTCCTCGTTCTCTCGCACGGCCTCCGGAAAACTAGCAGTGGCCCGCCGTGGTCCGCCAACGGGTTTTTGCGGAGGCTCCGTGGCCGGATGCCACGGAGCCACTCGCCTGAAGGCCGAGGCCGTCAGGGCTGAATGTTGACCCAGAACTCGTCCCTGCCTCCCAAGAGGACGCGGTCCTTGCGATAGAACTCCTGGAGCCGATTGCCGGCGATGCGGTTCTGCTCGCCCTCGACCCAGTCCACGGAGGCGTCCAGGATGCCGTCCTCGGCGCGGGCCTGGGACAGTCCCTCCTCGGTTGACGCGAAGGGGTACTCGTCGGCCTGCATGTCGGGATATTCCTTGGGCGGCAGATCGTCGGGGCCGTTCCACTCGCCTTGGCGGTCGCGGATGGCATCCTTCATCCGCCGGTTGGCCTCGGCCACTTCCGAGTCCGAGGCGACGCGATGCAGGCCGGGGCTGGACTTGCTGCCGGTGTATTTGCCGGGGATCGACTTCGCCGAGCCGAAGTTCGGGAAGGTCTCGCGTGGCTTGTTGAGGGCGTGGTCGATGTGCTGGGCGACATGCCATTCCCCCGGGTCGCTCTTCTTGTAGGTGATGAAGGGCATCACGTCGTCATTGATGCAGGCCTTTGGTGTCCAGTTGCCGTATCCCGGAGCCAGACCGGCCGAGTCGCAGCGGACGCTGTGCTCGGGGAGGGCGAACTCGTGGTCGTCGCTCAGTCCCGGCTGTCCTTCGAGCGTGCCCTGGAACTGCCACAGGTGCTGGAGCATGTGCTCCGGACCGGACCCGGTATCGGGAGAGGTGATGTCCCAGACCGCCCAATTGGGCTGGCGGGCGGGAAGGTCTCTGGAGGGGACCCGCCAATCCGCCAGGGGCTGGGACTTGTCAGCGTCGTCGTTGCCGATGACGCCGCATTGGTTGTCGCAGGTCAGGCGCATCCGCAAGGTTCTAAGGCCATTGATCCACGGCAGGTTCGCGAGGTCCGTGTTCCAGTCGTTGACCCGGTAGAAGACCCGTACCCGGCGCGCGGCGGGGTCGGCGTAGGCGGCCGCCGTGATGTCCAGCGTGGCGTTCCCCTGTGCGGTGGGCAGTTCGACCTCGGCGGTCTGGCACCACACGCCGCGGTGGTAGACCCTGCCCTGGAGGCTTTGCGCCTCCGGGTCGGCCTCGCACTCCTCGATGAACTTAGGGTCGGGCTCGCCCGGTGGATGAGTGCCCTGTGGCGGTACGTGTGTCGTCCCCTCCGCAGCGGCGGAGGGTTGGGGCTCCGGCTGCTGTGGTGCCGCGGAAGCCGATTCGGTGGCGGAGAGACATAGCAGCACCATCGCTGCCGCTACCGCGCTGTATCTCCTGAGTCTTGCGTGAAGAGGCACTGCATTCCCCGTTGTGCTGTCGATTGCATGACAAGCCTGGCGGGGGTGCGCTGTGCGCGGGCGCACCAGCGCACGCCCGGGGGTAGGCGGTGTGAACATCCTCCGTTGCCCGGTGCGGTCGGGCAAGACGACCACCATTCGAGTCCGGGCCGGATTGATAGCGTGACGGCTATGGCGGATACGAGGGGCACGAGCTACCCGGGCATACGCCAGCTGCGGCTTTTCCTGTTACTGGCCGAGGAGTTGCACTTCGGCCGCGCGGCACGGCGCGCCTACCTGGCCCAGCCGACGTTCTCACGCCACATCCGTTCCCTGGAGCGTCAGTTGGGGGCGGAACTGGTGGACCGCACCACGCGCAGGACGGAACTCACCGACGCCGGACGGGCCCTGCTGCCCCGGATACGTGAGGTCGTGGACGCGGCCGAGCGGCTGCGTACCTCGGCGCGGCATCACGCAGCCGCCGGGCGGATGGTGATCGGCTCCTTCGAGGCCGTCACCTCCATGGACCCCGTACCCGCCATCATGGACGAACTCCACCGGCTCATACCGGACGTGGACGTTCAGGTCCTGCGGACCGGCTTCGACTCCGCGACGGCGATCCTCCGCGGCGATGTGGACGCGTCGTTCGTCTTCCTCCCCGTACCCGAGGGCATCCAGACCTGCACCCTGGCCGCCGGTGCGCGGTGCGCGGCGATGTCCAGCAGCGACCCCCTGGTGTCCGAAGGACCACTGCGGCTCTCCGACCTGTCCGATCACGAACACATCGGCTTTGGTCCGGACATCCCCGCAGTGTGGCGGGACTTCTGGTCGGTCAACCCCCGCCCCGACGGCACCGCCGTGCGCTACAGCCCCCACGCGGTGACCGACTACGAGAGCGCGCTGGTTCTGATCGCCATGGGAAAGGGGATCCAGCTCCCGCCGGAGAGCGCCCGCTGGCTCTACCCACGCTCCGGCGTCGCCTACGTCGATGTCGTCGACCTCGAGCCGTGGCGGTTGGCCCTCGCCTGGCTGCCCAAGAATCGCGACAAGCCGACCGTCGCCGCGCTCAGGCAAGCGACGCGAACCGTCCTGCGCCGACAAGCCGACTTATGGCCCTGGTCGGCGCCGGTGCGGTGGTGTCACCATGGCTGGCGAGCGGGGGAGGCTCATCTGCGGACCGAGGGGGAGTCGGTGGCGGATAGGAAGAACCAGATGATCGTGCTCGGCGTGGTCGTGGTGGGGGTCCTATGGATCAACGGCCGGGGCGATGTCGAGACGGATGGCGACGGGAAGTCACCCAACCCGCGTCAGACCGGGCGGTATCCCGTTCACTTCCAGAACGACGGCGGGAAGAAGGACACCGGGAAGAACACCAAGAAGCCGGTGCCGCGCTCCACGGTGTCCTATCCGATCAAGTTCGACCGCAAGTGAGGTCGATCTCGGCCCAGACCGTCTTGCCCGGCCTCTGCCGTTCCGCCACGCCCCAGCGCGCGGCGAGGCCCGCGACCAGCAGCAGGCCGCGGCCGGTCTCAAAGAGTCGGGCGGCGGCGTGGCCGGTGTGTCCTCGACGGGCGGCCGCCCCTCGGTACGGGTGTCCGCCACCTCGACGCGGAGAACGGTGACGGTGCGAGCGAGCCTTACTTCGAAGTCCCGGCCGGGAACGCGACCGTGGGTGANCCTCGACGCGGAGAACGGTGACGGTGCGAGCGAGCCTTACTTCGAAGTCCCGGCCGGGAACGCGACCGTGGGTGACGGCGTTGGCCGCCAGTTCGGCGACGACCGCGGCGACGAGGTCCGACACCTCGCCACGGTAAGGGAACCCCCACTCGTCCAGCTGCTGGAGCACCAGCAGCCGGGCGAGCCGGGCGCCGCGGCGGGTGGAGCTGAAGCGATGAGTGAACTGGTCAGAAGTCGTGCGTGGATGCGCTGGGATTGGCATGGCGTCACCGTTCCGGCTCGGCGTATGACCGGACCAGATCGGCTTCTCGTACGCTGCGTCACTGTACGAGTACGCGTGGTGGACTGTACGAATAACGGACCGTGACCATGGCCGAGTTGGGCCGATAGTCAGGTTCAGTACGTACGGCACCACCGGAGGTGGCCGCAGATGGCGGACAACACGGGCAGCACCAACAACGCACCGGAGTCCTCGGAGAGCCTCAAGACGTTCGGGGCGGTCGTCAAGGTCTTCCGAGAACGAGCGGGCTACACCCAGGAGCAACTGGCCCCGCTGCTCCGGTACTCGGTCCAGACCCTGGCCTCGATCGAGCAGGGTCGGCGGTTCCCGCAGCGGGAGTATGTGGAGCGGGCGGAGGAAGTGCTCGAAGCGTTCGGGGTTCTGCGGGCGGCGGCGAAGTATCTGGTGCGGAAGCCGGGGTTGGCGGCGTGGTTCAAGCAGTGGGCCGCACTGGAGGAGCAGGCGATCAGCCTGTGCTCGTACGAATGCCGGTTGATCCCGGGGCTGTTGCAGACAGCGAGGTACGCCCGGGCGGTGTTCGAGAGTGGCGTGCCGCCGCTGGCCGATGAGCAGATCGAGATCCAGCTCACCGCTCGCCAGGAACGACAGCGTCTGCTCCGGGACAGGCCGAACACTGCGTTCAGCTTCATCGTCGAGGAGGCGCTGTTCGTGCTGGAGTGCGCGGGGCTTCGCAACATCGAGCTTCAGATCATGCCGCTGGTGCAGGAGCACCACGCGGGGCTGAACGGCCCTATCCGGCTGCTGGAGACTCCGGACCACGAGTGGCTCGGCTACTCAGAAGGCCAGCGTGGCGGTTTGCTCATCTGTGACCGTAAAGACGTCAGCGTTCTTCAGATGCGCTATGCGAAACTGCGCTCACAGGCTCTTACCCCTGAGGACTCCGTGAGCCTGCTGAGGCAGATCCGAGGAGCGCTATGAGCAGCGAACTGGCCTGGTTCAAGAGCAGCTACAGCGGAAGCGACGGCGACGACTGCGTCGAGGTCGCCCTCTCCTGGCACAAGTCCACGTACAGCGGGGGCGACGGCGACAGCTGCGTCGAGGTCGCCACCTGCCCGGAGGACACCGTCCACGTCCGGGACTCCAAGGACAAGCAAGGGCCCCAGCTCGCCTTCTCCCCCACCGCATGGGCCGCGTTCGTCACCCACACGGCGAACCGCTAGCCTAACCGCCATGTCCAGTCCCGAGGCATCCAGGCTCTAGCCACCGGTCGTTCGGTGGCGCCTTCATCACCGGGCTACCGGTCTCCGCATTCTCTCCGTCTTTCACGCCGGTGTGTGGAGTCTTCATGCCTTTTGCCATCTATGTGCTCGGACTGGCGGTCTTCGCCCAAGGCACATCCGAATTCATGCTGTCCGGCCTCGGGCCGGACATCGCCAGTGATCTGAACGTATCCATCCCCGCCGCGGGCGCGCTGACGTCGGCGTTCGCGGTGGGGATGATCGTGGGGGCGCCGCTGATGGCGCTCCTCAGTATGCGGTGGCCGCAGCGTCGCGCGCTGCTGGTCTTTCTGACGGCCTTCATGGCCGTCCATGTCGTCGGCGCCGTCACCACCAGCTTTGCCGTGCTGCTGGCCACCCGGGTGCTCGGGGCGCTGGCCAATGCCGGGTTCCTGGCCGTGGGGCTCGCGGCGGCGACCGGGATGGTCGAGCCCGGTTCCAAGGGGCGGGCCACGTCCGCGCTGCTGGGCGGGGTCACGCTCGCGTGTGTCGCCGGGGTTCCGGCGGGTGCGCTGCTGGGGCAGGTCTGGGGGTGGCGTTCGGCGTTCTGGGCGGTGGCGCTCGTCTCCGTACCGGCCCTGTTCGCCATCGTGCGGTCGGTGCCGCGTACCGAAGCGGTGGAGGTGCCGAGTGCGCGCGGTGAGCTGCGGGCGCTGCGCAGCCCGCGGCTGCTGGTGACGCTGGCCCTGGGGATGCTGGTGAACGCCGCGACGTTCTGCACGTTCACCTATCTGACGCCGCTCGTCACGAACGTGAGCGGCTTCGGGGAGTCCTGGGTGCCCGCCGTGTTGGCGCTCTTCGGGCTCGGGTCGTTCGCCGGGGTGACCGTCGCCGGGCGGTGGTCCGACGCGCGGCCGATGCTGGTCCTGGTGCCGGGCGGGGCGGCGCTGCTCGTCGGCTGGCTGCTGCTGTCGGTGGGCGCGGACCGGCCCGGAGTGGCGGTCGTGCTGGTGCTCGTGCAGGGGATGCTGTCGTTCGGTGTCGGCTCCACGCTGATCACGCGGGCGCTGTACGCGGCGGCCGAAGCGCCCGCGCTGGGCGGTGCGTTCGCGACCGCCGCCCTCAATGTGGGGGCGGCGGTCGGTCCCGCTCTGGGCGGGCTCACGCTGGGCGCGGGCCTGGGCTACCGTTCGCCGGTCTGGGTGAGCGCGCTGCTGGTGGCCCTGGCGTTCGCCGTGGCGGGGCTGGCAAGCGCGGCCCCGTCCGGGGCGCTCGCTAGCCGCCGCGGACGATGAGGAACAGGAACCAGAGGATGGGCAGCAGCGCGACGTAGGCCGCCGGGCGCTGAAGCACGGACTTCCCGGGGTCGGGGCGCGTTCCGTACGGAACGGGTCCCGGCTCCGGGAGCTTGTTGAGCTTCCCGCGGACCACCAGGTTGCTGATGATCGTGTACGGGTTGAAGATGAACAGCGAGAACGGGCTCCACCAGCCCTGCCACAGCGTGTTTGTGGTCGCCTCACGGCGCATCGCCGTGCCGCACGTACGGCAGTACGGTCCCTGCCACTTCTGGAACCGCATCATGATCAGCATGCCCACATGGCTGCGGATGGTGACCTCCGCCGCCGGATACGACGCGCACACCCGGCAGGCGGGCACCTGCGGCACCCCGGCCATCGGCTGGCCGTAATCGGACGGGTGCGGGTGTTGGCAGTAGTGGGGCTGCTGCTGCGGCTGACCGTACGGAGCGTGCGGTGTGGCGTACGGATTCCCCTGGGGCGGCGCGGAGGCGTACGGGTTCCCCTGCGGCTGGGGCGGCATCGACATGACGTTCCTAACCAAGAATGACGTGGTCAGCGATCATACGAAACCGAAACCTATGAATTCCGTCGGCCTTTGAGTCATCGCCCGCTCCCGCCCGTACCCCTGTGCACCGGAGCCCATAGGAAGGGGACGGGCCGTGACGACGCTATTGAACAGCCGGGCCGGTCGACGGCTGGCCTTGCGCCAGATTCGGCCACGGCGCTCCCCCGCCGTGCCGCTGGTGCTGCTGAGCTGGGCAGGGGCGGCAGCGGTGCTGTCCCTGTGGTGGTTCAACACCCCGAACGTCACCGGCAACGCCGCCTGGCTGAACGGCGCCGGGCGGCTCAGCGGGCTGCTCGCCGGGTACGTCCTGGCGCTGGTGGTGCTCCAGATGGCGCGGGTGCCCGCGCTGGAGCGGCGGGTGGGCTCGGACCGGGTGGCGCGGTGGCACGCGATGAGCGGGCGGTACGCGCTGTGCCTGATCCTCGCTCATGTCGGCCTCATCATCGCGGGGTACGCGACCCAGGGCGGCGTCTCGTTCGTCGAGCAGACCGAGACCATGGTGCTCACCTTCCCCGACATGCTCGAGGCGACGATCGGCACGGTGACGCTCGTGGTGATCGGGCTGATCTCGGCCGGGATGGTGCGCCGCAGGCTGCCGTACGAGGTCTGGTACTACCTGCATCTGCTCACGTACGCGGCCGTCTTCCTGACGTTCTGGCACCAGCTCAGCAACGGAGCCGAGTTCGTGGGCGACATGACGGCCCAGACGGCGTGGTACGTGCTGTACGGCGCGGTCAGCGCGCTGGCGATCTGGTACCGGCTGCTGGTGCCGCTGCGGTTGAACATGCGGCACCGGATGAAGGTCGAGGCCGTCGTCCAGGAGGCGCCCGGGATCGTCTCGGTGCTGATCAAGGGGCGCAAGCTGCACCGGATCGGCGCGGAGGCGGGCCAGTTCTTCCGGTGGCGGTTCCTGGCCCCGCAGCTGCGGTGGGGTTCCCACCCGTACTCGCTGTCCGCCCCTCCCCGGCCCAATCTGCTGCGCATCACGGTGAAGGCGGTGGGCGGGCACAGCACCCGGCTCGCCGAGCTGAAGCCGGGGACCAGGGTGTGGGCCGAAGGGCCGTACGGGGCGATGACCGCGTCCCGCCGCAGCCAGGGCAAGGTGCTGATGATCGCCGGTGGGGCGGGCATCACCCCCATCCGCGCCCTGTTCGAGACGCTGCCCGGCAAGGGCGGCGACCTGACCCTGCTCTACCGCGCCCGGACCGTCGAGGACCTGGCGCTGTGGGGCGAACTGAAGCAGATCGCGACCGAGCGGGACGCCCGGCTGCTGTACGCCGTCAACGGGCCCGACGGGGCCCGGCCGGAGATCAGCGCGGAGCGGCTGCGGGCGCTGCTGCCGGACATCGACGAGCACGACGTCTATCTGTGCGGGCCCCCGGGCCTGACCGAGCACGCGTACGAGGCGCTGCACGACGCGGGGGTCCCGGACCGCCGTATCCATCATGAATCCTTCGAGCTGTGACCTGAGGTGGAGCCATGAAGAGGAAGCATCCGCTGCGCCGTATCCTGCTGGGCACCGCCGCCACCGTGGCCGGTGTCGTGGCGCTGCTCGCGCTGAAGCAGCCCGCCGGCGGCCAGAACGTCGCCGGACCGCCCGCCGGGCAGGCGCCGCCGCCCGTCGCGGCCACCGCGCCCTCGGGGGCGGCCGGGGGGCAGACCCTGACCGGTGACGTCGTCGACACGCAGTACGGGCCGGTGCAGGTCAGCGTCACCATGAGCGGCGGGAAGATCACCGCCGCGCAGGCCGTCAAGACGCCGAACTCCGGGCCGCGCAGCGAACAGATCGCCAAGGACTCCATCCCCCAGCTCAACCAGCAGGCGGTGTCCGCCGCCAAGGTCGACACCGTGTCCGGTGCGACGTACACCAGCGAGGGCTACGCCAAGTCCCTCCAGAGCGCTCTCGACAAGGCGGGTACCAAATGACGTCCTACGACGAGTACGGCGAGCCCGAGCCGCTGCGCCATGTCGAGCACGTCATGGGCACCGTCTTCTCCTTCGACCTGCGCGAGGTCCACGACGCCGACCGGCCCCGGGTGCTGGCCGCGCTGGACGGGGCCGTGGTGGGGCTCCACCGGGTGGACGAGCTGTTCTCCACGTACCGCCAGGACAGCCAGATCAGCCGTCTCGGGCGCGAGGAGCTGACGCTGTCGCAGTGCGAGCCGGAGGTACGGGACGTACTGGAGCTGTGCGAGGAGTTCACGTACCGCAGCGACGGCTGGTTCACCCCGCACTACGCCGGGGGGCGGCCCGATCCGACCGGCCTGGTCAAGGGGTGGGCCGTCGAACGCGCCGCCCGGATGCTGGCCTCGGCGGGCGCCGGTTCGGTGTGCGTCAACGGCGGCGGCGACGTGCAGGTGCACGGCGGCCCGTGGCGGGTGGGCATCGCCGACCCGATGCGGCGCGGTGAGCTGCTCGCGGTGGTCGAGGCGCACGGCGAGCTGGCCGTGGCCACCTCGGGCCCGGCCGAGCGCGGCTGCCACATCCTCGACCCGCACACCGGCCGCCCCCCGGCGGACGGCCTCGCCTCCGTCACGGTGGTCGGCACCAGCCTGACGGAGGCGGACGCCTGGGCGACGGCGGCCTGCGCGATGGGCGCCGAACGCGCCCGCCCGTGGCTTCAGCGCCAGCCTGGCGCGGAGGCGTTCGTGGTGACGGCGGAGGGGACGACGTGGCAGACGAGCGGTTTCGCGCGTTTTTCGGCTGAGCTGTGCGTGTCGTGAGAGGCCCGCTGGCCCGCTGTTCAGCGGTGGCCGCGTACGGCGTCGGCCAGGAGTCCCGCGTGGCCGTAGCTCAGGTCCTTCACGGCCGTGAGCAGCGTGAGCGTGCCGTGTCCGGCCAGCTCGCGCAGATGGTCCACGGCCTCGCGGTGCTCCGGTTCGGCCAGCTCCGCGCGGTACCGCCGGGCGAACTCCGCGTACCGCTCCGGCTCGTGCCCGTACCAGCGTCGTAGCTCGGTGGAGGGAGCTGCGGCCTTGGCCCACTCGTCCAGCCGGGCGTCGGCCTTCGCCAGGCCGCGCGGCCAGATCCGGTCCACCAGGACGCGCGTGCCGTCGTCCGGCTCCGGGGTGTCGTACACGCGGCGGACCCGGATCCCGGGGCGGTCCCGCCGACCGTTTTTGTCTGCCATGTCTCCATCGAACCATCCCTGTGGCCTCGACCTGGGCGGATAATGCGCCACATGGGAAAGGTGCATGAACGTATCGACGGCAGACTTCGCACATTCATCGAACAGCAGAAGATCTTCTTCACCGCCACCGCCCCGCTGGCCGGGGACGGGACCGTGAATCTCTCCCCCAAAGGGGTGTCCGGGTCGTTCGCCGTGCTCGACGAACTGACCGTGGCCTACCTGGACTTTTCCGGGAGCAACGCGGAGACCATCGCCCATCTGCGCGAAAACGGCCGCATCACGCTGATGTGGTGCGCCTTTGACGGGCCGCCGAACATCGTGCGGGTGCACGGGCGGGGCGAGCCGGTGTTCCGCGACGACCCGCGCTTCGCCGAGCTGGTCAAGCACTTTCCGGCTGTCGATGTGCACACGCACGGGCTGCGGGCCGTGATTGTGGTGACCGCTGAGCTGATCCGGGACACGTGTGGGTACGCGGTGCCCTTCATGGACTACCGCGAGGACCGCACGCTGCACGCCCAGCGGTTCCGGCGCGAGGACGACGAGACGAAGCTGACCGCTTACTGCGAGCGGAAGGACCATGTCGCCAGCAGCCTGGACGGGCTGCCGGGGTTGCCGCTTCCGCTGCCGCCGCTGTCGTTGTGACGGCTTCCTTGTAGCGACCACATAACGAGACGGTCTTGCGGAACGGGGCTCGCGCGGCGTTCCATCGCGCGGTGCGATCCGAATCCAAGAGCCCCGCGACGGACTCCGCAGAGTCCGGTCCCGGGCCCGCCGACCGGGCGGCCCGGCGGGCCGTCACCGTCTTTCCCCTGCTCGTCCTCGCCGCCGGAGTGGCGGGCCTGAGTACCCCCGGCACCTTCACCGGCTGGGCGCCGCAGGTGCCCTACCTGCTCGGCGTGATCATGTTCTGCATGGGGCTCACCATGACCCCGCAGGACTTCACCGGTGTGCTGAAGCGGCCCTGGGCCGTGGCGCTCGGGCTGGTCGCGCACTACGTGATCATGCCCGGGCTGGGGTGGCTCATCGCCCAGGGGCTCGGGCTGTCGCCGCAGTTGGCCGCCGGTGTCATCCTG
The DNA here is from genome assembly GCF_003721215.1 of Streptomyces botrytidirepellens. Classification (NCBI taxonomy): domain Bacteria; kingdom Bacillati; phylum Actinomycetota; class Actinomycetes; order Kitasatosporales; family Streptomycetaceae; genus Streptomyces; species Streptomyces botrytidirepellens. Next base: position 23,692 of record NZ_RIBZ01000015.1, on the reverse strand, counting down.
GTCGGCTGCGCGCCGAGCGGGACGGCCTCGAATGTGGTCACGTATCTGGCGCGGGGTGATGTCGCCCTGTCCGTCTCGGTCGCCACCGTCTCCACCGTGCTCGCCCCGCTGATCACCCCGCCGCTGACGCTGCTGCTGGCCGGGGAATTCCTGCCCGTCGACGCGCAGTCGATGGTCACCGACATCCTGAAGACGGTGCTGCTGCCGGTGGTGGGCGGACTGGTCGTACGGCTGCTGGCCGGGCGTTACATCGGGCGGGTGCTGGGGGTGCTGCCGTGGCTGTCGGCCGTGACCATCGGGTTCATCGTGGCGGTGGTCGTCGCGGGCAGCGCGGACGCGATTCGGTCGGCGGCGGCGTTGGTGCTGGTGGCCGTCGTGCTGCACAACGGGCTGGGGCTGGCGCTGGGGTATGCGGCGGGGAAGGTGGCCCGGCTGGGGGCGCCCGCGAGTCGGGCGATGGCCTTCGAGGTCGGCATGCAGAACTCCGGCCTCGCGGCGTCGCTCGCCACGGCGCACTTCAGCCCGTTGGCGGCCCTTCCGGCGGCCGTCTTCTCCGTGTGGCACAACGTGTCGGGGTCGGTGGTGGCGGCGTGGATGGCACGCCGTGGGCGCCGGTCGGAGGCGGAGTAGCCCCCACCCCGCCCCTCCCCGACCCCGGGGCTCCGCCCCGGCCCCCGCTCCTCAAGCGCCGGAGGGGCTGGGTAGTCCCCGAACGCCGGAGGGCTGAGCGGTGGGACTCCGCGCCGTGGTTGCCCGTGCGTTACCGCCTCTACTGAACGGTTCCAGCGGAGCCGCCTGGAGAGACAAGCCCTGTCTCGTAGGCGAGGACGACGGCCTGGGCTCGGTCGCGCAGGGTGAGTTTGGCGAAGATCCGGGCCACATGGGTCTTCACCGTCGCCTCACTGAGTGTCAGCGTCTGCGCCAGCTCGCTGTTGGACAGACCCCGGCCCATGAGCGTCAGCACCTCACGCTCCCGCTGCGTCAGGACGGCCAGGTCGCGGTGGACGGTCGGGGTCCCGGGCCTGGGGGCTCCGGCGGAGGCGCTGGGTCGGTGTTCGCGTCCGGCACCGTTTCGTCGTTCACCCCCGGCAAAACGCTCCACCAGGCGGCGGGTGATCGAGGGTGCGAGCAGTGCGTCGCCGGTCCTGACCAGACGTACGGCGGAGGCGAGGTGTTCGGGGGTGACGTCCTTGAGGAGGAAGCCGCTGGCACCGGCGGCGAGGGCGGCATAGACGTAGCGGTCGAGGTCGAAGGTGGTCAGCATGATCACCCGGCAGTCCGGGACCTGCGCGAGTACGCGGCGGGCGGCCTCCAGACCGTCCATGCCGGGCATCCGGATGTCCATCAGCACAACGTCGGGTCGCAGCCCGCACACCGCTGCCACCGCCGCCGCCCCGTCGGCGGCCTCGCCCACCACGTCGATTCCGCGGGCGGTCAGGATCAGCCGGAAGCCGGTGCGGACGAGTTCCTGGTCGTCGGCGACGACGACGCGGGGGGCGGGTTCGGCGGGCGTCATGGCCGGTCCAGGGGGATCCGGGCGCGGACGCGGTAGCCGCCGCCGAGGCGGCGGCGGGCGTCCAGGTCGCCGCCGTAGACGGCGACCCGCTCCCGCAGCCCGAGCAACCCGCGTCCGGCTCCGTCTGCCCGGTCGGCGGCCGGGCCGCTCGGAGATGCGGAGCCGCCGGTCGTCAGGACGCTCGGCCCGCTGTTCAGTACCTCGACCCGCAGGTAGTGATCCGCGTACCGCACTGTCACCTCGGCCTTCGCCGTGTTCCCGTGTTTGAGGGCATTGGTCAGCGCCTCCTGGATGATCCGGTAGGCGGTGACATCGATTCCGCCCGGCAGCGGGCGTGGTTCCCCGGAGATGCGTACTTCTACGGGCAGTCCGGCGAAGGCGAACCGGTCGATCAGCGGGCTGAGCCTGCTCAGGCTTGGCTGTGGCGACAGATCCGTACCGCAGGGCTCGTCGTCGCCGTTCTGTGCGGGGGCGAGGAGGCCGAGCAGGTGCCGCAGCTCGGTCATCGCGTTCCGTCCGGCGCTCTCGACCGCGCTCATCGCGGCCGCGGCCTCGTCCGGCATGGTGGCCAGCACCTCGCGAGCGGCACCGGCCTGGACCACCATGAGGCTCACGTTGTGGCTGACGATGTCGTGGAGGTCCGCCGCGATCCGGGCTCGCTCGGCGTCGACCGCGGTCCGTGCCGCGCTCTCCCGCTCCCGCTCCAGCAGCCAGCCGCGCTCCTCGATGGCCGATCGGTGGCGCCGCCGCACCCGGATGAGGGCCGCGCCCAGCCAGGCGGCGGCAGCGCACACCGCCGCCAACGCGATGACCAGCCACCCCACCCCTGAACTCCACACTCCGTCAGCCTCGCAGCCCCGCCCCATGATCCGCATCATTCCCAGGGCGCAGCTCCGTACATCCCCGGGATGACGGGCCCGTACGGTTACATCCGGGGAGGGACGCCGCCCCGTCCCGCCGATCCTAGGTTCGTGCCATGACTGATGATCCCGGCAGTTCGCAGCAGGCCGTCGTACGGCTGGACGGCGTACACAAGGAATACGGCGACGCCAAGGCCCTGGACGGCATGTCCCTGGAGATCCGCGCGGGGGACGCGGTCGCTGTGATGGGGCCCTCCGGCTGCGGCAAGTCCACCCTGCTCAACATGGTCGCGGGCCTGGACCGGCCGACATCCGGCACCGTCGAGGTCCACGGCCAGGACCTCGGCAAGCTGAACGAGACCGGGCTGGCCCTGTTCCGGCGGCGGAACATCGGCATCATCTTCCAGTTCTTCAACCTCATCGACGACCTTCCGGCGCTGGACAACGTGGCGCTGGCCGCTCAGCTGACCGGGACCTCGGCCCGGCAGGCTCGCCGTCGTGCGCTGGAACTCCTCGACGAACTCGGCGTCGCCGACCGCAAGGGCACCTATCCGGCCGCGCTGAGCGGTGGGGAGCGCCAGCGGGTCGCCGTGGCCAGGGCGCTGATGAACCGTCCGGCCCTGCTGCTGGCCGACGAGCCGACCGGTGCCCTGGACAGCCGCTCGGGCGAGCAGGTGATGGACCTGCTGATCGACCTCAACCAGATCGGCCAGACCCTTTTGATCGTCACCCATGACCCGCATCTGGCCACCCGCTGCGCCAGCCGTCTGATCGAGGTGGCCGACGGCCGGGTGGCCCGCGAGAGCGCGCTGGAGCCGACCGCATGAGCGCCGTCTGGGCGGCCTCGCGCGCGGTCGTGAAGCGCCGCAAGGTCCAGACGGCCGTCATAGGACTTGTCGTGCTGTGCTCCACCACGACCATCCTGCTCACGCTGGCACTGCTGAGCGCTGCCTCGGCACCCTTCGAGCGGGCCTTCGGCCAGCAGCGCGGCGCCCATGTGGTGGCGGCCTTCGACCGGGCCAAGGTCTCGGACACCCAACTGGCGCGCACCGCCGGGCGGCCGGGTGTCCAGGCCGCCGCGGGTCCGTATCTCCAGGCCGTCGTCGACCTACCCGAACAGTGGCTGTGGGTCCCGTCCGGCCCCCTGACGGTTGTGGGCCGGTCCGACCCGGCGGGCACCGTGGACCGCATCCGTCTCCTGGAGGGCCGCTGGGCCACCAAGCCCGGTGAGATCGTCGTCAACGTCCAAGGCACCCCCGGCCCGGACAAGCTGGGTACGCAGCTCAAGGTACGCGGTGCCCCGGCACTCACCGTCGTCGGCTTCGCCACCAGCATGAGCAAGTCCGCCGGAGCCTGGGTCGCGCCCGAACAGATGGCCGCGCTGCACCCGGCCTCCGTCCAGATGCTCTACCGCTTCACACAGTCCTCCACCGACCGGCAGATCCGCGACAGCCTGTCGGAGGCCACCGCGAGGCTGCCCACGGGCTCGCTGACCACCACGCAGTCCTCCCTCACGCTCAAGCGAGCCTTCTCCGCAGGGGTCGATTCCTACCTCCCGTTCTTGACGGTCTTCGGCATCCTCGGCCTGCTGATCTCCGCCCTGATCGTCGGGAACGTGGTCAGCGGAGTGGTCGTCTCCGGGTACCGGCACATCGGGGTGCTCAAGGCGCTGGGCTTCACGCCGAACCAGGTGGTTGCGGTCTACCTCACGATGGTCTCCGTACCCGCGGTCGCCGGCTGTGTCGTCGGCACCCTGATCGGCGACGCGCTGTCGCAGCCCATCCTGCGGGACGCCTTCAGCGGAATCGAGACCGGCAGTGCCGCCATCGGCGTCAGCCCCTGGGTGTACGCCGTCTGCCTGCTGGGCATGCCTGCCCTCGCCATCCTCGCCGCGCTGGTCCCCGCGCTCCGCGCGCACCGGCTCTCCGCGTCCCGGGCGATCAGCGCGGGCAACGCACCGCGGACCGGGCGCGGGCTGCGTATCCAGCGGGGGCTCAGCGGCACCCGGCTGCCGCGCGCCGTGAGCCTGGGCCTGGGCCAGCCCTTCGCCCGCCCGGGCCGCACCCTCATGACGATGGGGGCCATCGTCCTCGGCGTCACGACCGTGACGCTGACGACCGGTCTGACCAGCACCATGGTCGCGTTCGGGAAACACGGCCAGAGCAACGGCGCCGCCTGGGTGAACGTGGAGGCGGGCAGGCCCGGGCTCGGGCAGAAAGCCCCGAAACTGAGCGACCGCCAGATCGAGGAACGGCTGCGGTCCCTTCCCGGAGCGGATCTGGTGACCGCCCGCGCACTCACCAAGGTGCGCCTGGCCGGGTACACGCAGACCGCCTTCGCGAACTTCTACCGCGGGGACACCCAGATGTACGACTCCGAGATCGTCAGGGGGCACTGGCCGCACGGACGGGGCGAGGTCGCGGCCGCGCCGGCGTTCCTGAACCAGCACGGGCTCGTGGTCGGCGACCGGATCACCCTGTATCTGAATGGCAGACAGGCACGCGTCACCGTCGTCGGTGAACTCATCGAAGGCAACCCCCAGGCCGTGGAATCCACCTGGCAGACCCTGGCCGAGCTCGCCCCGGACCTGCGGGCCGTCGAGTACACGGTCGCACTCGCCGAGGGCGCCGACGCCGAGGCGTACGCCAAAGCGGTCAAGGCATCCGGCCCGGGCCTCTATCTGCTGCCCGGCGGCTCGACGAACACCACCACCGCGACCGTCGTCAGCTTCTCGGCGGTGTTCACCGTGCTGCTGACCATCGTCGCGGCTCTGGGCGTCTTCAACACGGTTCTGCTGAACACCCGGGAACGCCGCCGCGACCTGGGCATGCTCAAGTCGATCGGCATGACGCCGCGCCAGGTCACGGTGATGACCGTGACGTCCGTGGCGGGGTTGGGCGCGGTCGGCGGGCTGCTGGGGATACCCCTCGGGATCGCCGCGCACCGGCTGCTCGTGGACCACGTGGGAGTGGTTGCGTTCCCGGAGTCCATGAAGGACGTCTGGCACGCGCCGCAGTTGGCCGTACTGGCCCTGGCGGGGGTCGTGATCGCCGTCCTCGGCGCGCTGATCCCGGCCCGCTCGGCGGCGCGGCTGACGATCGCCAAGGTGCTGCACAACGAGTAGGCCGTCCGTACCCCCGGGGCAGCGGGGGCCGGACGGGCCCCGGGCTCAGCGGGCCTTTTGGGCCAGGCGTAGGAGGTGGTCGGCCAGGGCCTGGCCGCCTGCTGGGTCGCGGCTGATGAGGAGCACCGTGTCGTCACCCGCGATCGAGCCGAGGATCACGTGCAGCTCCGCCGAGTCGATGGCCGAGGCCAGGAACTGGGCCGCGCCGGGTGGGGTGCGGAGGACGACGAGGTTGGCGGAGGCCTCGGCCGAGATGAGGAGTTCGGCCGCGAGGCGCGCCATGCGCGCCTCGCTCGCCGACTCGCCGAGCGGGGCGCGGGGGGTGCGGTCGCCGCCCTCGCTGGGGACCGCGTAGATCAGCTCACCGCCGGTGTTGCGGATCTTGACCGCGCCCAGTTCGTCCAGGTCGCGGGAGAGCGTCGCCTGGGTGACGGAGAGCCCGTCGTCGGCGAGGAGCTTCGCGAGCTGGCTCTGGGAGCGGACCGGCTGCCGGTTCAGGATGTCCACGATCCGGCGGTGGCGGGCGGTGCGGGTCTGCGGCACGGACGGTCCGTTGTGGTTCCCGTCGGCGTCGTGGGCGGTGTCGTTCGCCGCGTCGGTGTGCTGCGCCTCGGTCATCGTCTCGTCAGTCTCCGGATCATCGTTCCCCTTGGCCCTCGTGCGCGGCGTTCAGGACGGCCGTCAGGACGCCGGGCAGCTCCCGGAGCAGGGTGTCCACCTCGTCGTCGCCGACGACGAGCGGCGGCGCGAGCCGGACCACGTCCGGCCCGGTCGCGTTCACCAGGAGTCCCGCGTCCTGAGCCGCCTGCTGCACCTGCGGCGCGAGGGACTCTGTGAGCACGATACCGAGCAGCAGGCCCGCGCCACGGACGTGGCCGATCAGAGCGTGGTCGAGCGATTCGATTCCGTCACGCAACCGCTCCCCCGCCCGCTTGACGCGGTCGAGGATTCCATCGGCTTCGATGGTGTCGAGGACGGCGACGGCGGCGGCGCAGGAGACGGGGTTCCCGCCGAAGGTGGACCCGTGCTGACCTGGGGTCAGTAGGTCGGCGGCGGGGCCGAAGGCGACGGTGGCGCCGATGGGGAGGCCGCCGCCGAGGCCCTTGGCGAGGGTGACGACGTCGGGCTCGACGCCCTGTGCCTGGTGCTCGAACCAGTGTCCGGTACGGCCGATTCCGGTCTGTACCTCGTCCACCACGAGCAGCGTGCCGGTGGCCCGGGTGATCTCGCGGGCGGCGGCCAGGTAGCCCGCCGGGGGGACGATGACGCCGTTCTCGCCCTGGATGGGTTCGAGGATGACCAGCGCGGTGTCGGTGGTGACGGCCGCGCGCAGGGCCTCGACGTCGCCGTACGGCACATGGGTGACGTCACCCGGCAGCGGAAGGAAGGGTTCCTGCTTGGCGGGCTGGCCGGTCAGGGCCAGGGAGCCCATGGTGCGGCCGTGGAAGCCGCCGGTGGTGGCGACCATATGGGTACGGCCGGTCCGCCGCCCGATCTTGAAGGCGCCCTCGACCGCCTCCGCGCCGGAGTTGGAGAAGTAGACCCGCCCGGCGCGGCCGAAGAGCTGGAGCAGCCGCTCGGCGAGGGCTACCGGGGGCTCGGCGACGAAGAGGTTCGAGACGTGGCCAAGGGTGGCGACCTGGTCGGATACGGCCCGTACGACGGCGGGGTGGGCGTGGCCGAGGGAGTTGACGGCGATACCGCTGACGAAGTCGAGGTATTCCTTGCCGTCCGCGTCCCACACCGTGGCGCCCTCGCCGTGGGTGAGCGGCACGCGCGGGGTGCCGTAGTTGTCCATCATCGCGCCCTGCCAGCGCTGCGTCAGCTCCGCGTTGCTCACTGATTCTCCCCCTCGTGCTCCGCGTCCGGCACGACCATCGTGCCGATTCCCTCGTCGGTGAAGATCTCCAGCAGGATCGAGTGCTGCACCCGTCCGTCGATGACGCGCGCGGTGGTGACGCCGTTGCGCACGGCGTGCAGACAGCCCTGCATCTTGGGCACCATGCCGCTGGCCAGCTCGGGCAGCAGCTTCTCCAGCTCGCTCGCGCCGAGCTGGCTGATCACCTCGTCGCTGTGGGGCCAGTCCGCGTACAGGCCCTCGACGTCGGTGAGGACCATCAGCGTCTCGGCGTTCAGGGCGGCGGCGAGCGCGGCCGCCGCCGTGTCGGCGTTGACGTTGTAGACGTGGCCGTCGTCGGAGCTGCGCGCGATGGAGGAGACGACCGGGATGCGGCCGTCGTCCAGCAGCGCCTTGATGGCGCCGGTGTCGATGTCGGTGATCCGGCCGACCCGGCCGATGTCCACCTGTTCGCCGTCGATGTCGGCGAAGTGCTTGGTCGCGGACATCAGGTGGGCGTCCTCGCCGGTCATGCCGACGGCGAGCGGGCCGTGCTGGTTGAGCAGCCCGACCAGCTCGCGCTGCACCTGCCCGGCCAGCACCATCCGTACGACGTCCATCGCGTCGTCGGTGGTGACGCGCAGGCCCGCCTTGAACTCGCTCACCAGGCCGTGCCGGTCGAGCTGCGCGCTGATCTGCGGGCCGCCGCCGTGGACGACGACCGGGCGCAGCCCGGCGTGGCGCAGGAAGACGACGTCCTGGGCGAAGGCGGCCTTCAGCTCCTCGTCCACCATGGCGTTGCCGCCGAACTTGATGACGACGGTCTTGCCGTGGTGCCGGGTCAGCCAGGGCAGCGCCTCGATGAGGATGCGCGCCTTGGGCTGGGCGGTGTGCTTGCGGGCGGTCGGCTGGTCCGCCTTCTGGGACTGGTCCGCCTTCTGGGACGCATTCGGCTCGCTCATGATGAGTACGCGCTGTTCTCGTGGACGTAGTCGGCGGTCAGGTCGTTGGCCCAGATGACGGCGGATTCGCTGCCCGCGGCCAGATCGGCGGTGATGCGCACCTCGCGGTAGCGCATGTCGACCAGCTCGCGGTCCTCGCCGACCGAACCGTTCTTGCAGACCCACACGTCGTTGATGGCCACGTTGAGCTGGTCGGGCTCGAAGACGGCGGAGGTGGTGCCGATCGCGGACAGCACCCGGCCCCAGTTGGGGTCCTCGCCGTGGATGGCGCACTTGAGGAGGTTGTTGCGGGCGATCGAGCGGCCCACCTCCACGGCGTCGTCCTCGGTGGCCGCGCCGACGACCTCGATGCGGATGTCCTTGGAGGCGCCCTCGGCGTCCCCGATCAGCTGCCGCGCGAGGTCGGCGCAGACGGTGCGGACCGCCTCGGCGAACGCGTCCGCGGCGGGGGTGACCCCGGAGGCGCCGGAGGCCAGCAGCAGCACGGTGTCGTTGGTCGACATGCAGCCGTCGGAGTCGATGCGGTCGAAGGTGGTGCGGGTGGCGTCGCGCAGCGCGGCGTCCAGCGCGGGGGCCTCGAGGTCGGCGTCGGTGGTGAGGACGACGAGCATGGTGGCCAGGCCCGGGGCCAGCATGCCCGCGCCCTTGGCCATGCCGCCGACGGTCCACGCCCCGTCCGGGCCTTGGGCGACGGCCGTCTTGTGCACGGTGTCGGTGGTCTTGATGGCGATGGCGGCCTTCTCGCCGCCGTGCTCGCTCAGTGCGGCCGCGGCCGTCTCGAGGCCGGACAGCAGGGGGTCCATGGGCAGCCGGAGGCCGATGAGCCCGGTGGAGGCGATGGCGACCTCGCCCGCGCTGTGCCCGAGGACCTCGGCGGTCTTCTCGGCGGTCGCGTGGGTGTCCTGGAAGCCGAGCGGGCCGGTGCAGGCGTTGGCGCCGCCGGAGTTGAGGACGACGGCGGAGACCTGGCCGCCCTTCAGCACCTGCTCGGACCAGAGCACCGGGGCGGCCTTGACGCGGTTGGAGGTGAAGACGCCCGCGGCGGCCAGCCGTGGTCCGTTGTTGACGACGAGAGCGAGATCGGGGTTCCCGTTCTCCTTGATCCCTGCCGCGACGCCGGAGGCGGTGAAGCCCTTGGCTGCCGTCACACTCATGGAGCGACTCCGATCGTGGAAAGTCCCAGCTCCTCGGGGAGGCCGAGGGCGATGTTCATGCTCTGGACCGCGCCGCCCGCGGTGCCCTTGGTGAGGTTGTCGATCGCGCTGATCACGATGACCCGGCCGACCGCCTCGTCGTGGGCGACCTGGAGCAGGGCGGTGTTGGATCCGTACACGGCGGCGGTGGAGGGCCACTGGCCCTCCGGCAGCAGGTGGACAAACGGTTCGTCGCCCAGCGCCTTCTCGTACGCGGCCCGCAGCGCCCCCGCCGTCACGCCGGGCTTCGCCGGGGCGCTGCACGTGGCCAGGATGCCGCGGGACATGGGGGCGAGGGTCGGGGTGAACGAGACCGAGACCCGCTCGCCCGCGGCGGTCGACAGGTTCTGGATCATCTCCGGGGTGTGCCGGTGTCCGCCGCCCACGCCGTACGGGCTCATGGAGCCCATGACCTCGCTGCCCAGCAGATGCGGCTTGGGCGACTTGCCCGCGCCCGAGGTTCCGGTGGCGGCGACGATCACGGCCTCGGGCCCGACCAGCCCGGCCGCGTACGCCGGGAACAGCGCGAGCGAGACCGCGGTGGGGTAGCAGCCGGGCACCGCGACGCGCCGGGAGCCCTTGAGTGCGGCGCGCGCCCCGGGCAGCTCGGGCAGGCCGTACGGCCAGGTGCCGGCGTGCGGCGAGCCGTAGAACTTCTCCCAGTCGGCCGCGTCCTCCAGCCGGAAGTCCGCACCGCAGTCGATCACCAGCACCTGGTCGCCGAGCTGCTCGGCGACGGCGGCGGACTGCCCGTGCGGCAGGGCGAGGAAGACCACGTCATGCCCGGCCAGCGCCTCGGCCCCGGTCGGCGCCAGCACCCGGTCGGCCAGCGGGAGGAGGTGCGGCTGGAGGGCCGCGAGCGGCTGGCCCGCGTTGCTGTTGCCGGTCAGCGCGCCGATCTCGACCTCGGGGTGCGCGAGCAGCAGCCGCAGCAGCTCACCGCCCGCGTATCCGCTCGCTCCCGCCACCGCTGCGCGTATCGCCATTGCCATCCTCCCTTACGGATGGCATGACTATACGATCGACGGCAGCTTTATGCAAAGAAGTTTCCGGCCAGGCCCGAGGCCTGCTGCGCATCGACAACGGGGAACCGCTCGCACAGCAGTGAATGAATCGCCTTTCGTGCCCTGCCGACCGCGGGCTAGTGTTCACGCAGCGAGTGACTCACGAGGAGCGAAGACATGCCCGGTCGTCCGAGCACGCGTTGACGTTTGAGGCCGTGAGCGGCCTGTCATCGCGTGCTGCCCTTGAAGCGCGGCACAGCGAGCCTTCCTTTCCCGCTGCCTGACATCGCCGGTGCACCCGGCGTGCGCCGGTGGGCGGGTCTCGTCTTCGGTCATCCGAGGGATCCTTGTGCCGTCCTCTTCCTTCGCTTCCTCCGCTGTATCCGATTCCGGTCGGCCTGTTCCGTCAAACCTGTGGCGGGACCGCGACTTCCGCAGGCTCTGGGTGGGCCAAACGGCCTCCCAACTGGGCGAACAGACAAGTCTGGTGGTTCTGCCGCTCTTCGCCGTCCTCACACTCAACGCCGGTGCCGGCCAGTTGGGCGCCCTGCGCGCGGTGGGACAGGCGCCGATCCTGCTGCTGTCGCTCTTCGTCGGCGCATGGGTGGACAAGTGGCGGACCCGTACGGTGATGGTGCTGACGGACGCCGGTCGGGCCCTGGCCCTGGGCGCCGCAGCCGTCACCGGCCTCCTCGGCGGGCTCGGCCTGCCGACACTGCTCGGGGTCGCCTTCACCGTCGGGGCCCTGTCCGTGTTCTTCGACGTGGCATACCAGGCGTCCTTGGTACGGCTGGTGCGACGCGATCAGTTGGTGCGGGGCAACAGCGCGCTCGAGGGCAGTCGGTCCGCTGCGCAGATCGGCGGTCCCGCCCTCGGTGGTGCGTTGGTGTCGGTGCTGTCGGCGCCGATCGCCGCTGCCTCCAGTGCGGTGTTCTTCGCGCTGTCGTTCCTGTCGATCCGACGGATCGGTCGCCGCGAATCCGTCCCGGAACGCTCGGAACGTCCTCCCCGGGTCTGGCGGCGGATCCATGAGGGCCTCCGCTTCGTCGTCGGCGATACCTCACTGCGGACCGTGTGCCTCGCGTCAGCCGCCTTCCAGTTCTCCTTCGCGGCGGTGATGACCGTCTATCTGCTGTTCCTGCCACGGGACCTGCACCTGTCGGGCACCGTCGTCGGGCTGGCACTCGCGGCGACGGGGCCGGGCGCGCTCCTGGGCTCGCTGCTGGCCGCCCGCCTGCCGAGCCGCTTCGGACATGGCGCTGTGCTGGTGTCCGCGGCAGCACTCGGCGACGGCGTGTTCCTGATCGTGCCGGCACTGCACGGCTCCTCCGTGATAACGGTTCCCGCGCTCCTTACGGTCAGCTTCGTCTTCGGGACCTTCAGCCAGCTGGTGAATGTCACGATCATGGCCGTCCGGCAGACCGTCACTCCGGACGGGCTGCAAGGCCGCGCGGCCGCGACGATCAACTTCGTCGGCGGGGGGCTGGCCCCGCTCGGCTCGCTGCTCGGCGGCTTTCTCGCGGAAGCATGGGGAACACGCACCAGCCTCCTGGTGACAGCCGCAGGCATGCTGCTGTCACCGGCACTGATTGCCCTGTCCCCACTCGCCCGCCTGGGACGGACGCTTCCCGCCCCGCCGGAGACTCCGGCCCCGTCCGCGTGACGGCTTCTGTCGCCGCGATCGCGCTCGTGGCCGCCAGCGGGTGACGCCCCCTAGGACCGCGTCGCCCTCCGGCACTCGTCCCCGGAGGACTCGCTCCGGCCGACCGGCGCGCTGCGGTCGTACGGGTCGACCTCCGTGCCGGCCTCGTCCGCCCGGTGGTCCGTGCCGAAGGGCGGGGTGAAGTAGCCCGTGGGGGCGCCGCAGCCGCCGTTGGTCATGTCGTACTTGTACGAGACGATCGAGAACGTGCCCGGCTCGGTGATCACCTTGGCAGGGTCGTCCCAGCTCAGGACCAGCTCGCGCCGGACGATCGTGCGCACGATCTCGTCGTCGCCGCCCGCGTCCGCGCGGGTGACCGGGTAGACGAAGGTGACGTCGGCGGTCACCTGGAGCGCGCCGCGCTCGCCCTCCCGGTAGGTGAGCCGACCCCGGGTCTTCACGACGTCGCCGACCAGGTGGGTGCGGGAGGGCTGGAAGCGGCTGAAGAGGAGGAGGGGGTCGTTCTTCTCGCTCGGGGTACGGAATGCGGTTTTCAGAAGGTCCTGGACGTCCTTCTGGTGCGGGTTGATCAGTGCGATCGCCTTCTCGGGGCGCTCGCCCCGCAGCACCCCGCGGTCCAGGCCGGACGCGACGAGGAAGTCCCGGCTGCGGGCGAGGGCACGCTCGACCTCGGCCGCGCTCATCCAGCCGACCGCCCCGGCCTTCGGCACGGTGATCCCCGCCGCTCCGCTCGCCCAGCTCGCCGCCGGCGAACCGCGGAACGGCTCGTCCATGGTGGGGCGCTGGGCAGCCTCCGCCGGAGGTGCCTGGGCTGGGCGGGCGGTCTCGGCCGCCAGCGGCCGGGCGTCAGGGTCGTCGCCGGCGAACAGGTCCACGATCCACCCCGGCGCGAGCGCCACCACCAGCAGCACCAGCGAGGCCAGCATTCCGACCACGTACCAGCCCGTGCGCCGCTTGGGCCGCGCGGGCGTGTAGCTGCGCCAGACCTCCGGGCCGCGGTCGGGCTCCGCGCGAAGCCGCTTCGCCACGTCGCGGGCCCGCGCCGACGGCTCCTTGGGCGCGTCGGCGGCACCCGCTACCGACTCGCGCAGAAACCGCTCCCACTCCTCGTCGGATCTGGACGACCCGTCCGACTCCGTACCCGCACCCATCCCCAACCCCCTGGCGCTCAGCAGACCGCGCCCACTCCCCTGGGACGCGTCCGCATCATGGCACAGAGCACTGACAGCGAGGCCGAGTGGACCTCTACGGCGTCCCGGAGAGCCTGCTCATCACGTCGTTCATCTGCTGCGGGGTCAACGGGCCGACGGGAAGCGGTCTTTGTGCGGCCTGCGTGCGCAGCCCGTCGAGCAGGAACGCGACGCCGCGGCGCCAGGCGTCGGGCGCGGTGTCCGCGGCCGCGCGGGTGAGCAGGGTGTTGGTGCCGAAGACGAACAGGAGGTCCGCGCCGGTGAAGTCCGGGCGGAGAGCACCGGCCTGCTGGGCGCGCTCGATGATCCGTGTGGAGGCGTCGTGCACCCGGTCGCAGAGGGCCATCAGGCGCTCGGCGCCCGGATAGCGCCCGCTGACCACGTCGGCGAGCGCGGGATCGGTGGCCTGGAGTTCGCAGACGGTCTCGATGTAGTACGCGAACCCTTCCCAGGCGTCTTCGAGGGACAGGGCGTGCTCGGCGGCTTCGTCGAGGCGGTCCGCGGCCAGGTCGGCCACCACCTCGTCGATGAGGGCCTCGCGGGTGCCGAAGAGGTTGTAGAGGGTGCCGTGGCTCACTCCGGCCCGGCGGGCGATTTCCTTCAGGGGCACCTGGAGGCCGCGCTCCTGGAACAGCTCGGCGGCGGCTGCCCGCAGCTTCTCCGCGTTTCGTTGCGCGTCGGCCCGCATCCGGCTCACTCCTCCTGGTCATGGCTGGCGGCCCACATGGGCGCATCCGGCACCCCCGGCAGCCGTATCTTGACCCTAGGGTCAAGGTACACGGGGAGGACGCTTCACCGCGCCCTGACGGCGCTCAGCTCCGGCGCACAGGACAACGCGTTTGCGAAAACACCGGGCGGGGCCCGACCCCCGCGCGGGCCCCGTCCGGCATGCCGTGGGAACGACCGTCACGCTAGGGAATTCCTTTGGCCACCGCCATGTCCCGCGTGCACAACCGGGCCGGGTGACGCCCCATCCGTGCACGGTGCGGGCGTACGGGCCGGGGCCGGTGCACAACGGGGGACGCGGGAGCGGGCTCCCGTGCACAGGTGGCCCGGGGGCTCATGACTGCCGGGCGCTCGGCAGTTCGGGGCGGCCGGTGCTCACGTGGAGGGCGAACGCCAGCGCGCGCACCCCGCCCAGCACCTGCTCGCCCTCCTCCAGCTCCTCCAGCACCTCCTGGCCGTCCCCGTCGACCACGAGGTCGCGTTGGATCAGCGGCGCGGCGGCCCGCAGATGGCCGCGCACGGTGACCGGCGACAGGTTCAGCGCGGCGGCCGTCCGTTCCACCTGGGTGTCGTTCTCCAGCCAGGCGCGGAGCGTGCGCGGAAGGTCGCGGCGGTCGCTCTTCAGCGGCTTCAGGAAGGACTCCGCCCACACCCGCACCTCCGGGGCGGACACCATGGCGGCGAAGTCGGCCGCGGGTTCGGCCGAGGTCTCGTCGTGCCCGTAGGTGATGACGATCTTCAGCGCCATCGACACCATCACCTTGTCCAGCACCCGGTTCCGGTCGAGGCCGAGCAGGTCGAAGCCCTGTCTGATGCGGTGGGCGACCGTGTTGCGGTGGATCCCGAGGACGCGTCCGGCCGCCTTGTGCTGCACCTCCAGGCCGAGGTCCAGGGTGCGCAGCAGGCGGTCGCGGCGGCCCGTGGGCAGCGTCAGCAGCGGGTGCAGGACGGTCGCGGCCCAGCGGCGTGCCGTATCCGGGTCCAGCAGCTCCACGAGACCGGCCCGCTCCTCGGACAGCGCCATCCGGTCGGGCAGCTGCCGGGCCGTCACCAGGGCGGTGAGCGCCTCCGCGTAGGCGTCGGCGACGTTGCCGAGCTTGTGCACGCGGCTGCCGCCCACCCGGTGGTCCGGCTGCCCGGCGACGACCTGCCGCAGGGCGCTCCGCACGCTGAGCGGGCCATCGTCGGGGTCGGGGTCGTGCAGGGGGTCCACCACGATCAGGTGGTTGTACGCCGGGCAGCGCACCAGCATCGCCCGCCCGCCGAGGGCCGTCTCCCCGTGGCGGGCGGCGGGCTCCCGGTCCGCCGCGCCGCAGTCGACCACGTACACCCGGATGTGCTCGGTCGCCAGCAGGCCCGGCGCGAGTCCGACCATCACGCGCTGGGCGGCCAGCTCGTCGCCGACCATGAGGAGCTGCAACGCGCCCAGCCGCACCCCCTGCTCGGCCGAGGCGACCGCCCGGTCCTGCCGCCCTGCCTGGTCGATCAGGCTCAGGACGCGGGCCGCGTGGTGCATCAGCTCGGCGGCGATGTCGTCGAACGGGCGGCGTGAGCCCACCGACAGCACGGCGCCGCCGCCGGGGCCGGTGGAGCCGAGCGGCAGGAAGCGGGTGTGGAGCGCGTCGTCGGCCGGTGCGGCGGGCAGCCGCGGCGTCACGGTCCGCCGGGCGAGCAGGGGCGCGAGCGCACCGGACGCGGTCTCCGGCGACGCGGCCAGGACGCCCCGCTGCTCGTCGCTGACCAGCACCTCGGCGTCCAGCGCAGCGGCCAGCCAGTCGGCGATCCGCTGCGTGGCGTCCGGACCGGCGTCCGCGAGCCGGGCGGGCAGCCGGTTCAGCAGGGCGGTCAGCTGGTCGGCGTGCCACTCGGCGTACCGGTGGCGGTAGGCGTGCAGCCGCGGGATGAGCTGGTGCCACGCCTCCAGGGACCGGGTGGTGGTCAGCAGCGGTACGCCCAGCCGGGCGGCCCAGCTGCGGACCGCGACCGGGGTGGCCTGCGGGCCGTGCCGGTCGACGGCGAAGGCGAGGCCCGCGGCCCGCTGCCGGGCGAGGGTGCGCAGCAGCCGCTCCAGCGCGGCGTGCCCGTCCTGCCCGGTGGAGCCTCCCGGGAGACGTATCACCACCAGGGCGTCGCCCACGTCGCCGAGCGCGTCGCCGCTCCAGGTGGTGCCCGGGACGATGCGTACGGAGTCCACCGTGCGGTCGGCGGGGCGGTGCTCCCCGGCGAAGCGGAGAGAGAAGTCCGGTTCACCGCAGATGGTGCCCAGCGTCAGCATCGTGTCCCTTTCTGTACTGCCCCCGTACAGGCCCCCGATCGTAGGGCCGGGGCGGCTCAGCCCGGTCGCTCGCCGGAGTAGAGGGCCGTGGTCTCGGCAGCGACGCGGGTCAGCTCCTCGCGCAACTCCTCCGGCGAGAGCACCTCCACGTCGGCGCCGAAGGCGAGCAGGGGCCGGGCCGCGCCCAGGGAGCGGAAGCGCAGACGGAACTCCATCCGCTCCGGGCCGGAGTCCGCTCCGGGGTCCGCTCCGGGCGGCGGCGGTGCGGTCAGATCGGCGTGGTAGATGCTCAGAAAGCGGCGCAGGGACGCCCGCCGGACCGCCACCACCACGTCCACCCCGGTGGGGAGGTCGTCGATCCGGCGGCGCAGGGTGTCCCACACATCGGCCAGTTCCGCCCCCTCCCGCCGCCGTACGGGTTCGTCGGCGACCGACGCCGCCAGGATGCGGTCCGCCCGGAACAGCTGGGGCTGGGCGCGGTGATCGGCCACCAGGTACCAGACGCCCGCCTTGTCGACCAGGCCGTACGGGTCGACGGTGTACGACGCCTCGCGGTCGTCGCGGCCGTGCCGGTAGCGCAGCCGCAGCCGCCGGTCGGTGAAGACGGCGTCCTGGAGCACCCCCAGGTCGGCCGCCGCCCGGGGCCCGCTGCGCCAGCGGACCGGGTCCACCAGGATGCGCCGCCGGGTCAGCGCGGCGGCGTCGCGGTGCGGTGGCGGCAGGGCGGCCATGACCTTGCGCAGAGCCGAGCCGATGGCCCGGCCGAGCCCCAGATCGGCGTGGGCCCGTTCGGTGACCAGCACGAACAGCGCCCGCGCCTCGTCGGCGGTCAGTCCCGTCACATCGGTGCGGTAGCCGGGCAGCAGGGCGATGCCGCCGTTGCGCCCGCGCTCGGCGTAGACGGGCACCCCGGCCGAGGAGAGGGCGTCG
The DNA here is from genome assembly GCF_003721215.1 of Streptomyces botrytidirepellens. Classification (NCBI taxonomy): domain Bacteria; kingdom Bacillati; phylum Actinomycetota; class Actinomycetes; order Kitasatosporales; family Streptomycetaceae; genus Streptomyces; species Streptomyces botrytidirepellens. The sequence continues at coordinate 6,412 of NZ_RIBZ01000015.1, read as the reverse complement.
ACGTCGCGGAAGATCGTGCGGACGGACACCTCCAGGCGCTCGGCCAGCTCGGTGGCGGGCACCCGTCCGCGGGTCTGCAACAGCAGCAGGATCGACAGCATCCGGTCGGATTTCATGGTCCGAGGATCGCCGAAAAACATGACGGCGGATGTCATGTATTGACGGGAAGGTGGGCGCGCAGGCCGAGGCAGGCCCGCGTTCAGCACACTTCTTGGAGACCTTCGATGTCCGCTGACACCACCACCGCCGCCCCGGTGCGGCCGGAGACCGCCGGGAAATCACCCGGGGGATCACCCGGGGGCCGCCATCTCGGCCTGGCCCTGTTCGTCATCGCCGCGGCGCAGCTGATGGTGGTCCTCGACGCCACGATCACCAACATCGCCCTGCCCAGCATCCAGACCGATCTGACGGTGTCCGACGGCAACCTGGCGTGGATCGTCAACGCGTACGCTCTGGCCTTCGGCGGGCTGCTGCTGCTCGGCGGCCGGGCCGGGGACCTGTTCGGGCGGCGGCGGATGTTCCGTACCGGGATCGCCGTCTTCACGGTGGCATCGGTGCTGGGCGGGCTGGCCCCGGGCGAGGGGCTGCTGATCGGCGCCCGGGTGCTCCAGGGGGTGGGCGCCGCGATGGCGGCGCCCAGCGCGCTGGCCCTGATCACCACGACGTTCCCGGCGGGCAGGGCGCGCAACACGGCGATGGGCGTGTACGCGGCCATGGGCGGGGTCGGCGCCACGGTCGGGTTGCTGCTGGGCGGCACGCTCACCGATGTCCTGGACTGGCGCTGGGTGTTCTTCGTCAACATCCCGATCGGGCTGGCCGTCCTCGCCGGAACCCGGACCCTGGTCGAGGCCGACCGCAACCCCGGACGGCTGGACGTCCCCGGCGCGATCACCGGCACGGGCGGTCTGATCGCCCTGGTCTACGGCATCACCCGCGGCGGCGACCACGGCTGGACCGATGGCCTCACCCTCGGCTCGTTCGCCGCGGCGGCCGTGCTGCTGGTGACGTTCCTGCTGGTCCAGGCGCGGGCCGGGCACCCGATGCTGCCGCTGCGGCTGTTCCGGGACCGCAACCGGTGGGGCGCTTACGCCACGATGCTGTGCATCGGCGCGGGCATGTTCGCCACCTTCTACTTCCTCACCCTCTACATGCAGCTGATCCTGGGCTACACCCCGGTGCGGACCGGCTTCGCGTACCTCCCCTTCAGCTTCGGCATGGCGATGGCCGCGGGCGTCAGTTCCAAGCTGGTCGCCCACCTCGCCCCGCGGCTGATAGCCGGGCCGGGCCTGGCGGTCGCGGCGGCGGGCATGGTCTGGTTCTCCACCCTGGAGCCGGACTCGTCGTACACGGGCCATCTGATGCCCGCGATGTTCGTCACCGCGCTGGGTCTCGGCATGGGCTTCGTCCCGATGACGCTGGGCGCGGTCAGCGGGGTGCGGCACGAGGACACCGGCATCGCCTCCGCGCTGCTGAACACCGCGCAGCAGGTCGGCGGCGCCCTCGGGCTGGCGGTCATGTCGACCCTCTCCACCTCGGCGGCGACCGACCGGCTGCCCGGGGCGGCCGCGGCCCTCTACCGGGGGCTGGCCACGAAGGACGCCGCCCTGGTGGCGAGGGCTGGTGAGGCGCTGACCCACGGCTACACCCGGGCGTTCGCCGCAGCGGCCGTCATGTTCCTGGCCGGTCTCGCGGTCACCGCGATCGCCATCAACGCCCGGAAGCAGCAGCCCACCGAGGACGCGGGCGCCGTGCACATGGGCTGACGGCGCCCCATGGGCTCCACCCGTGGTCCCGCTCGCCGTGCTCCCCGGAAAAATTCCCCGAAGAATTTTCCGGGGAGCTGTCGATCCCGGCGTCTCCCGTTCGACGCAAGGGTGAGCGGCGGGGAACGGCCCCGCCCCGGCGACCGAGGAGTCACCATGCCGCGCTTTCTGACCCTGATCCGCATCGACGAGAAGAACGCCCCCGCCGAGGGCCCCAGCCCGGAGCTGATGGAGCGCATGGGCGTGCTGCTGGAGGAGATCACCAAGGCGGGCGTCATGCTCGACACGGCCGGGCTCAAGCCCACCTCCGAGGGCACCCGGGTCACCTGGTCCGGCGGCAAGATCGGCTACACCGACGGGCCGTTCACCGAGAGCAAGGAGGTCATCGGCGGCTACTCCCTCATCCAGGCCAAGGACAAGGCCGAGGCGCTGGAGTGGACCAAGCGGTTCCTGGAGACCCACGAGGACTACTGGACCATCACCGCCGAGGTCCGCGAGATCGAAGAGGGCTGACCCGGATCACGAACTGATCCGGTTCCGCTTGCCGCCGTGTGGTGCGGCTGCTCTGATGGGTGGCCGTGACGGCAGCAAACGCGACCGAAGCGACCCAAACGGTCGAAGCGGTCTTCAGGATCGAATCCGCGCGCATCATCGCAGGTGTCACCCGCATCGTCCGGGACGTCGGCATCGCGGAGGAACTCGCGCAGGATGCCCTGATCGCCGCGCTGGAGCAGTGGCCGGAGTCGGGCGTCCCGGACAAGCCGGGAGCCTGGCTCATGGCCACCGCCAAGCACCGCGCGATCGACCTCGTACGCCGCAAGGAGACGTACGCGCGCAAGCTCGCCGAGGTCGGGCGGGCCCTGGAGGACGTACCGCCGCCCGATCCGGTGGACCCCGACGACATTGATGACGACCTGCTGCGGCTCATCTTCACCGCCTGCCATCCGGTGCTGTCCCCGGAGGCCCGGATCGCCCTGACCCTGCGGCTGCTGGGCGGGCTGACCACGGAGGAGATCGCCCGCGCGTTCCTGGCCTCGGACGCGGCCGTCGCCCAGCGGATCGTCCGCGCGAAACGGTCGCTGGCCAAGGCCCGCGTCCCCTTCGAGGTGCCGTACGGCGAGGACCGGGCGGCTCGGCTCTCCTCGGTCCTGGAGGTCATCTACCTGATCTTCAACGAGGGCTACTCCGCGACGGCCGGGGACGATCTGGTGCGCCCGGCCCTCTGCGAGGACGCCCTGCGGCTGGCCCGGGTGCTGGCGGGGCTCATGCCCAAGGAGCCCGAGGTGCACGGGCTGGCCGCGCTCCTGGAGTTCCAGGGCTCCCGCATCCCCGCCCGCACCGGGCCGGACCGCGCGCCGGTGCTGCTCGCCGACCAGAACCGGGCCAAGTGGAACCGGTTGCTGATCCACCGAGGCGTCGAGGCCCTGCACCGCGCGGGCCACGGCCCGTACGCCCTCCAGGCCGCGATCGCCGCGTGCCACGCACGGGCGGTGCGCTACGAGGACACCGACTGGACGACCATCGCCGCCCTCTACGACCGGCTGGCCGGGCTGACCCCGTCCCCGGTGGTGGAGCTGAACCGGGCGGTCGCCGTCTCGATGGCGGAGGGCCCCGCCGCCGGTCTGGAACTGGTCGACGCCCTGGTGGCGGACCCCGCGCTGCGCGACTACCACCTGCTGCCGAGCGTCCGCGGCGATCTGCTGGAGCGCCTGGGGCGGCGGGACGAGGCCCGCGCGGAGTTCGAACGCGCCGCCTCCCTGACCCGCAACGCCCCCGAGCGCCGGCTGCTGCGCGCGAGGGCCGAGCGGGTCTGAGCATCCGTCCGCGCCCACGGACGAGAACCGATTACGATGCGGGCCCTGATCACCAGCGGGGGAGGCATCGTGACGACTGACGGCAACGCGACCGACGACGACCTGCGGCATCTGCGCCGCTGTGTGGAGCTGGCGACCGAGGCCCTGGATGCGGGCGACGAACCCTTCGGCTCGGTGCTGGTCGCCGCCGACGGGACCGTCCTCGCCGAGGACCACAACCGGGTGGCGGGCGGCGACCACACCCGCCACCCGGAGTTCGCGCTGGCCCGCTGGGCGGCCACGCGGCTGACCCCCGCGGAGCGGGCCGCGGCCACCGTCTACACCTCGGGCGAACACTGCCCGATGTGCGCGGCCGCGCACGGCTGGGTCGGGCTCGGCCGCATCGTGTACGCCAGCTCGTCGGAACAGCTGTCGGGCTGGCTCGCCGACCTCGGTGTGCCCGCGCCGCCGGTACGGACCCTGCCGATCCGCGAGGTCGTGCCCGGCGCGGTGGTGGAGGGCCCGTACCCCGCCCTCGCCGAGGAGGTCCGTACGCTGCACCACCGCTTCCACGGCGCGGGCTGATCCCGGTCAGGGGACCGCGGTCAGCGGATGAGGTGCACGGTGAGACCGGTGTCCGTGGCGTTGATGAGGGTGGCGTGGACGTAACCGTGCGCCGTGCGGTAGCGGCCCGTGCCTCCGGTGATCGCGACGGTGATGTCACCCGGGCCGGCGGCGGTGACGGAGACGATCCCCTGGATGGTGATCTGGCCGTCCGCGAGGACGAGCGTGCCCACGCACTGCTGGTCGAAGGAGTCCGCGACCGGTCCGACCCGGGTCAGCGTGCACACCTCGCCGAACGTGCCCACCGTGGCAGCGCCCTGGAGCAGGTCCCCGCTGAGAACGAACTCGTCCCCCTGGCTGGGCCCGGGCGTGCCGACATCGACGAAGCTGAACTGTGTCTGCCGCAGGACCAGTTCGAAGACCTGCTCCCGCCCGATGGGGTACGGCAGGTAGATGCCGCCGGGTAGGGGGTCGGCGGCGGCGGACACCGGGGCGGCGCAGACGAGGGCGATGGCCAGCACGGCGGCACGGCCGAAATGCGAGAAGCGGCGCATGATGACGAGTCCTGTCGGGTCGTAGTGGCTCCTGGCGTCAGCCTTGCGTGACGCGCGGGCCGCTGCGACCGCAGATGATCATCCAGGTGAACGCCGCCTGCTCAGCACGCCGCCTCGCCCTCCACCCGCAGTCGCCACTGTCCGGCGCGGCCGGTGAGGGTGACGGTGGACAGGGGGGTCACGTCGACGTTCCAGTAGCAGTGGGGCGGCGCCTTGATGGCGTACATCAGGGCGGCGCGTATCACCCCGGGGTCGGCCACCGCGAGCATCTTGGCGTGCTCCTCGACCGGCCGGGTGTCCAGCCAAACGCCGACCCGGGTGATGAACGCCAGCAGCGATTCGCCGCCGTGCGGCGCCGAGCGGGGGTCGGCGAGCCACACGTCGACCGCGCGCGGCTCGCGCGCCATCACATCGGTGAGGGTGCGGCCGCCCCAGCGGCCCATGTCCCAGTCGCGCAGGGCGAGTTGGACCAGCGGGGTGAAGCCGAGCGCAAGGCCGGTCTCCCGGCTGCGCGGCGACGGCGAACAGTAGCGCAGCTCCGCCGCGGCCAGCGGCAGCAGGCCGGGCGCGGCGCGCTCGGCAGCGCGGCGGCCCGCCGGATCCAGCGGCCGGTCGTCGCCGAAGCGTTCCCCGAGCCGCGAGGAAGTCGAGGCGGCGGCGACCAGCGTCAGCCGAAACGTCATTCGCGCATCGTACGGTTCGCCGGGCCCCCGGGGAGGGCTCCTGCACGAGATCCGGGGGCCACCGGGCCCTACGTCAGCACCTCGTCGCACGCGGTACGCAACCGCCGCGCGCCCTCGGCGAGCTCGCCGGTGCCCGCGACCGACGCGAAGCTCAGCCGGACGTGCGGGGCGGGCGGCTCCGCGCTGAAGTACGGGCGGCCGGGGGCCACGGCCACCCCGGCGCGCAGCGCGGCGGAGGCGAGCGCGGCCTCGTCGGTGCCGTGCGGCAGGCGCAGCCACAGGTGGTAGCCGCCGGGTGGCACATGGGGCGGAGGCAGCTCGGGAAGCTCCCGCCGCACCGCCGTGACCAGCGCCTCGCGGCGGGTGCGCAGCTCGGCGGCGACGGTCCGCAGATGGCGCGGCCAGGAGGGCGCGCCGACCAGTTCCAGCGCGGTTTCCTGGAGCGGGCGCGGGACGAAGAAGCTGTCCACGACCTGGATCGCGCGCAGCCGCTCCAGCGCCGGGCCGCGGGCGGCGAGCGCGCCGACCCGGAGGCTGGGCGAGGTGACCTTGGTGAGGGAGCGGACGTGGACCACCACCCCGTCGGGGTCGTCCGCGGCGAGGGCCGCGGGCAGCGGGGGCGCGTCCTCGTGGACGAGGTGGCGCGCGAAGTCGTCCTCGATCACGAACGCGCCCGCCTCGCGCGCGATCCGGATCACCTCGCGGCGCCGTTCGGCGGAGAGCACCGCGCCGGTCGGGTTCTGGAACAGCGGCTGGCAGACGACGACGCGGGCGCCGCCCGCCCGCAGCGCCTCGGCGAGCAGATCGGTGCGGATGCCGTCGGCGTCGGCCGGGACGGGGACCGGGCGCAGCCCGGAGGCGCGGGCGGCGGCGAGCATGCCGGGGTACGTGGGCGATTCGACCAGGACGGGCGCGCCGGGCGGGGCGAGGGCGCGCAGCGCGCAGGTCAGCGCGGACTGGCCGCCCGCGGTGACCAGGACGTCGGCGGCGGCGACGGCACCGCCGCGGCCGCCGATCTCGTGGGCGAACCAGGCGCGCAGCTCGGGCAGGCCCTC
>NZ_RIBZ01000155.1:0-3063 GCF_003721215.1 Streptomyces botrytidirepellens | reverse complement strand
GGGCGCCACGCGCGTGCCCGAGCCCTGGCGGGCGGTGAGCCAGCCCTCGGCGACCAGCTCCGCGTACGCGGCGGCGACCGTGTTGCGGGCGACGCCGATGTCGGCGGCGAGCGAGCGATAGGGCGGCAGCCGGGTGCCGGGAGCGAGCCGCCCGCCCCGGATGGCGTCCCGCAGCGCGCGCATCAGGGCGGTGCGGCGGCCGCCCGCCGCGGCCAGCTCCAGATGCAGATCACTGCCCAGGGCCTCCGCCGAATTGACCCATGATTCCGCCATGGACACGCACCCTATCGGCGGTCAACGACAGGCGATCAACGGCAGCGATCAACGACGGGCGTTCAACGACAACGGCGGGGGAGCGGCACCCGCCGCTCCCCCGCCAGGGTCCTGCTGCGTCAGCGTCCCGCCCCGCCTCAGCTCCGCCGGGCGATGATCCGGGCCATCCACGCCTCGACGTCATCGGCGGTCCGCGGCAGCCCCGCCGACAGATTGCGGTTGCCGTCCTCCGTCACCAGGATGTCGTCCTCGATCCGGACACCGATGCCCCGGTACTCCTCGGGCACGGTCAGGTCGTCCGGCTGGAAGTAGAGGCCGGGCTCGACGGTGAGGCACATGCCGGGCTCCAGCGTGCCCTCCACGTACGTCTCGGTGCGGGCCACGGCACAGTCGTGCACGTCCAGGCCGAGCATGTGGCCGGTGCCGTGCAGCGTCCAGCGGCGCTGGAGCCCCAGCTCCAGGACGCGCTCGACGGGGCCCTCGACCAGACCCCATTCGACGAGCTTGGTGGCCAGGACGCGCTGGGCGGCGTCGTGGAAGTCGCGGTACTTCGCGCCCGGCTTGACCGCCGCGATGCCCGCCTCCTGCGCTTCGTACACCGCGTCGTAGATCTTCCGCTGGAGCGGGCTGTAGCTGCCGCTGACCGGCAGGGTGCGGGTGACGTCCGCGGTGTAGAGGGTGGTGGTCTCGACCCCGGCGTCGAGGAGGAGCAGGTCGCCGGAGCGGACCGGGCCGTCGTTGCGCACCCAGTGGAGGGTGGTGGCGTGCGGACCGGCGGCGCAGATCGAGCCGTAGCCGACGTCGTTCCCCTCGACGCGGGCGCGCAGGAAGAACGTCCCCTCGATGTAGCGCTCCGAGGTCGCCTCCGCCTTGTCGAGGACCTTCACGACGTCCTCGAAGCCCCGCACGGTCGAGTCGACGGCCGCCTGGAGCTGGGCGATCTCGAAGTCGTCCTTGACCAGGCGCTGCTCGCTGAGGAAGACCCGCAGCTCCTCGTCGCGCTCGGCGGTGACCTTGTCGGTCAGCGCCGCCTCGATCCCCGCGTCATGGCCGCGCACGACGCGCACCGGGCCGGTCGCGGCGCGGAGCCGGTCGGCCAGCTCGCGCACGTCCTTGGCGGGCAGGCGCAAGCGCCGCTCGGCCTCGCCGAGGCTGTGCCGCCGCCCGACCCACAGCTCGCCCTGGCCGTCCAGCCAGAACTCGCCGTTCTCCCGGTTGGAGCGCGGCAGGAGGTACACCGTCGCCTTGTGGCCGCCGCCCGCGTCCGGCTCCAGTACCAGGACCCCGTTCTCCGTCTGGTCGCCGGTGAGGTACGCGTACTCGGTCGCGGCACGGAAGCTGTACTCCGTGTCGTTGGAGCGGGTGCGGAGGTTGCCCGCGGGGATGACCAGGCGCTCGCCGGGGAAGCGCGCGGAGAGCGCGGCGCGGCGACGGGCGGTGTTCGGGGCCTGTTCGATGGGGCTCAGGTCGTGCAGCTCGGTGTCCGCCCAGCCGGACTTCATGTTCTCGGCAAGCTCGTCGGACAAGCCCGGGTAGAGGCCGTTCTTCCGCTGCTTGATGGGCTGCTCCTCGGCCTCCGGGGTCTCCAGGGCGTCAGGAGTGGGCTCCTCGGTCACGTCATCCTCCTCGAACTGGACCTCTCCCATGGTAGATCCGGGGGTACGGGCCCCGGGAGACGTTATGGGCACCCCTGATCAGGCGCGCGATCAGCCGCCCGATCGGCCGCTGACCGGGCGCACGACGGGCTGCTCGATGGCCGCCGCTCAGTCGAAGTGGGCGACGAGCAGGACGATGTCCTCCCCGCCGTCCTCCCCGCCCGTCCCCGCGTGGGGCCCGGTGCCCGCGTCACGGGTCTCGCCGGTCTCGCCGTCGCCGGGGAACATCGCGAGCAGCACATGGTCCGCGAAGGCGTCCGGATCGGCGCGCACCGCCCTGGGGGCGCCCGCCGCGGCCGCGTGCAGCCGCGCGAAGGCCCGGTCCATCGGCTCACCGGTGCGGTGNCGTGCAGCCGCGCGAAGGCCCGGTCCATCGGCTCACCGGTGCGGTGGAGCAGCCCGTCGCTGTAGAACAAAAGCGTTTCTCCGCAGGCGGGCTCGATCTCCACGCTCGGCGCCTCCCAGCAGGAGAGCATGCCCAGCGGCGCGGACAGCGTGGTCTCCACGAACTCCGTGCGCCGCTCCCCGGTGATCAGCGGCGGGCAGTGCCCCGCCCCGGCCAGCAGCACCCGGCGCACCCCGGGCTCGCAGTAGGCGAACAGGGCGGTCGCGGAGCGGGCGGGCTCGGTGAGCCGCAGCAGCAGCTCCAGATCGGAGAGCACGGCGACCGGATCCTCGCCCTCCATCACGGCGTACGCGCGGAGCGAGGCCCGCAGCCGCCCCATCGCGACGATGGTGCCGGGCCCGGAACCGGTGACCGAGCCGACGGAGAGACCGAGGGCGCCGTCCGGCAGCGGCAGCGCGTCGTACCAGTCCCCGCCGCCCCGCGGGCCGGGGCGGTGGCGGACGGCCAGGCGCACCCCGGGAAGCCGCGGCAGCCGGGTGGGCAGCAGCTCCTCCCGAACGGTCGCCACGGTGGCGCGGGCCTGGGCCAGCTCGATCAGCCGGGTGATGTGGGCGGCGGCGTAACGGCAGTACAGGGCCACCAGATGACGCTGGTGCTCCTCGGGCTCGGCCGGTTCGTCGTAGAGCCACGCGACCGCGCCGAGGCGCCCCGCGGGCACACCCGCCATGCCGGGCGCACCGGCCGGGGCGTGGGCCTGCGCGGCGCCCTGTCCCGCGCCCGGCGCCGTAC
>NZ_RIBZ01000151.1:0-3180 GCF_003721215.1 Streptomyces botrytidirepellens | reverse complement strand
GAAGCGGCGCGGAAGTGGGTGCACTCGCCCGAGGGAGCGTGGGCAGTGTGGTGCTGGCCGCAGTGGCAGCGGGCGGTGGGCTGCTCGCCCATGGTGTCGCAGTCGGTCAACCGGCACATTGGGCAGCGGCCGGCCGACAGGTGCGCGAGGGCCCGCAGTACGGACATGGCGTCCTTCTCATAGGGACGGATGGCATCCTCGAGGAACGAGGAGTCCTCCGGCTGCTCGTCGGCCTCCAGGCCCTTGTCGTTCATGAGCTGGGCGCGCTCGTTTTCCCAGGCGGTGATGGATGTGGCCGCTTCGGCTGCCAGGCGCTGGAGGGCGAGGCCGGTTCGGGCCAGGGGTTCACTGGTCTCGCGGAAGCTGGCCAGGCTCCAGACGATGACGTCTCCCCAGGTGGCCTGCTCCGTGGGAGGGCGGAAGAAGTGGATGTCCTCGCACAGCGAGGCACGGCGTGAGCCGTCGGGGAGGTCGTAGGTGATCAGCGCGTAGCGGGCGTCCTCCGCGTCGGGCCAGACCAGAAGCGGATCGGCCCATGTGGCCTGAGCGCTCCGGGCGGCCATCAGGATCTTCTCCAGGCCGTTCCAAGTGAGTTCGGGCGCGCTGTCGAAGAGCTCGTCCCACTGCTCGGGGGATCCGGGGTGTAGGTGGGGCGAGTTGTAGGCGGCGAGGGTGTCCAGTACCCAGGGGGCGTACGGCATGGGGTCTCCGCTCGGTCCGGTGGGCCGCGCTGAGTGCGCGGCGGGTGCCGATGANGTAGGCGGCGAGGGTGTCCAGTACCCAGGGGGCGTACGGCATGGGGTCTCCGCTCGGTCCGGTGGGCCGCGCTGAGTGCGCGGCGGGTGCCGATGAGCGTGGAGGCGCGGGAACCTAGGCGGGCAACAGCGCGGAACGCGCGTGAGCCCCCGGGGACTCGGTCCATGGGCGGGACCGGTCCTCGGGGGCCACGGGAGTAGCTTTCATGCGCAAAGCTGAAGAAGGAGTCGTTTTACGATAACTTCCCCTGAATTACGGCCATTTGTGTTCGTTTTCGGGCCCTCCATCCATGACAACCTTGATCGTCTCGGCTCCTTTTCGAAGCAGGCCGCCCCGCTGCACGGCCAGCGTGGGCCGATTTTCAGAACCGCGTGCGGAGTACTGCTCCAGCGCGTGGATGACTACGGAGTCGGGGGTGCTTTCGACCATTCCCGGGACGCACGAGTAGACCCTGTCGTCGTTGTTGGCGTTTTCGGCCGCGATCACGACCTTGTCGCCTGCCACCCCGTTGTCGAGCTCGAGGGTGACACGGTACCGGAAGAACGAGCCGGTTCCGTTGGACTTGGCCGAGTAGGCCACCGGTACGACAGCGCGGATCGAGTCGTTGAGCGTGATCTCGATCGTCTCCGTGGCCGTGCCCTGCGTCCCTCGGCCGACGTCGCCCAAGTGCTTGACCGCGCCGTCAGCAGTGCTCGACTGCGCCGGTACACCTACGGCGTCGAAGGTGGCGACGTACTCTATTTCGCCGTTGGTCCGAAGCACGATGGCCAGCAAGTCGTAGTCCGTGTTGCTACTCCACGACATGCGCGCAGTCACGCTGGCGGTCTTGGCCAGGGAGACGGGGTTGTCACCCTTGCTCATTTTGATCATGGTGGTCCTGTTCTGGTGGACGGATGCCGCACTCGCACCGATGAGTGCCGGGTTGCGGCCTGACCCCGGAACCGTGAGACACAGGCGGGTTAGCCGCGCAACTCGCTGTGCAAGGCCGACTTGGCCGCTGCCGCGCCGTGCTGTCTCCGACCGTAGAAGCGGGAAGGACCAGCTTGGAGGGGTAGGTCGGTTCGTCCCGCGGGGTGGCGTCCCATTCCGCTCGTACGGTCCGCCGGAGGGGACATAGGGTCGAGGGGGCTCGACCGGCTGGCGAGCACGCGCTCCGTGGAGGCATGCGTACGGGCCGGCTGCTGATTCAGGCGGGCTGCGCACTAACTGACGCTGAGGCGGGGTGGTCGGCGGTGGGCCGTCGGCGATGCAACGCCGTGGTTGCCAGAGTCCCGGGAGGCGGGAGACCCCGCCCCGCTCACAGCGGGACGGGGCCGGTGTGGGCAGGGTCAGCGTTGAGGGTAATCGCTCCCGCCGTCCTTGTCTTTCAGCAGCTCGTGGAGCTGGTCGAGCGTTGGAGGATCGTCGAGGGACTCGTCTGTAAGGAGTGTGCCGGTCGTGGTATCGACGACGTCGTAGCTGATCCCGTGGGCGTCCCGCCAGGTGAGGCGGTGCACCTCCAGAGTGCGCCCTTGCACATGGTGGGTGTCCACGACTCGTTCCGAGGTCACTTTGTCTCCCATGCTCCGGTTCCCTTGCTCGTTGCGATTGTGGGCAGTACTGCTCATTTGCGATCCGTCGTCGCACTCGTTGTGCGGCGCTGAGCTGGTGCACCGTGGCTTCCGGGAAGAGTGCGGGGCAACCAGCCCAAGTGCTTTGGTAGATGAATGAGGGCGCGGGTCGTGGTGCCCGAGCATGGCAGCGTCCCGGCCGTCAGGAGTTCCTGGCGGCCGGGACGGTGGCTGGGCGTGTCAGCTTTTCCAGATGCTGACGAGGCCATCGATCATGGCGGCGATGAGTCCACCGATCCAGGAGCGGTCGCGGCCGTGACGTTTGCGTGAGCGCCGGGTCACTTGGTGCGCCTCGGGTCGTCCTTGACGACGGATTTGGAACGGTAGGGCTCGTTGGGTGCGGCTGTGCGGGCAGCGGGCATCACCGTGCTCCTCTGTCGATGGAGTGGTGTGGTTGGTGCTTCCTCTCGGCCGCCGTTCGGCGGTCGGACGCCCTGAGCTGGGCAGGTGAGGAGACAGTGGCGCGTCGAGGGGTTAGCGCCGCAACCCGCACCTGACCTGGGCCTTAGCGGAGTGGCGTCCGTCGGCCGCGTGGGCTTCGGGGTGTGGGCGAGGGCAAGGCGAGCTTGCTGTGCCGCGGGGATGGTTGCCGCCGGGGTCCGTGCCCTGTCCCGCACGGTGATGTGCCTCCCGTTCCTGGGATTCGTCGCCGGGCCGGGACTTGGTCTTGCCGCGCCGCGGACGTCGGACGCTTCCCGGACTGCGCGCGGAGCGACCGAAGCGACTGAGGTATCGGGATGGACTCGGGGCTCAGACTGCGGGCAGTTGGGGACGACGTGTTGGTGAGGCACAGAGGCGCTTGGCTGGCCGCGCT
>NZ_RIBZ01000174.1:0-35271 GCF_003721215.1 Streptomyces botrytidirepellens | reverse complement strand
CAGCGCCCCCGTCAGCTCCAGCAGCGGCAGCACGGCCCCGGCCACCGCCCCCACCGCGGCCCCGGCCCGCAGCGCCCGGGCGGCCCGCCGCTTCCACAGCCGGTCGGCCAGGTACCAGGCGCCCACCCGCAGCGCGCCCTCCTCGACCCACCGGTACAGCTCGTCGAGCCGCTCGGCGGGCTCCCCCCAGTCGCCGTGCGGGAACGTCCGGCCGAGCAGGTCCTCCCGCGCCCTCGCCCCCTCCTGCCGAGGGAGTTCCTCGGGCTGCATCTCCGGCTGACTCACCCGTGCACTCCCTCTGCGGCGGTGTATCTCCTGGCGCGCGGCTGATGCGCAACGACCATTCCTACCGCCGAACGGCTGGCCACGAGGCCACGATCACGGGTATTCCGCCCATAAGTGGTGGACATCGGATATAGGGCCCCATCCCCGCTCACCCGAAAGAGTGCCCACCCGCCCGGGACCACGGCGCGCCGGCCGCCCTGTCCGGCCGTGCGGGGCGCGACGGGGGCGCGGGGCCGGCCGGACGAGGGAGGCCGTAGGGTGCCTACCGTGAAGGTCCTCGTCATCGGCGGCGGCGCCCGCGAACACGCCCTGTGCCGCTCCCTCTCCCTCGATCCCGACGTCACCGCACTGCACTGCGCGCCCGGCAACGCCGGTATCGCGGAGGTCGCCGAGCTGCACGCCGTCGACGTCCTCGACGGCACCGCCGTCGCCGACCTGGCCGCCGCGCTGGGGGCCGAACTGGTCGTCGTCGGCCCGGAGGCACCGCTCGTCGCGGGCGTCGCCGACGCCGTGCGCGCCCGCGGCATCCCGGCCTTCGGGCCGTCCGCCGAGGCGGCGCAGCTGGAGGGGTCGAAGGCGTTCGCGAAGGACGTCATGGCCGCGGCGAACGTGCCCACCGCCCGCGCCTACGTCTGCACCACCCCCGCCGAGGTCGACGAGGCCCTCGACGCCTTCGGCCCGCCGTACGTGGTCAAGGACGACGGTCTCGCCGCGGGCAAGGGCGTCGTGGTGACCGGCGACCTGGCGGCGGCCCGCGAGCACGCGCTGGCCTGCGGCCGCGTGGTGATCGAGGAGTTCCTCGACGGCCCCGAGGTGTCGCTGTTCGCCGTGACCGACGGCGAGACCGTGGTGCCGCTCCAGCCCGCCCAGGACTTCAAGCGGGCGTACGACGGCGACGAGGGCCCGAACACCGGCGGCATGGGCGCCTACTCCCCGCTGCCCTGGGCCGACCCCGCCCTGGTGGACGAGATCGTGGCCACCGTCTGCCAGCCCACCGTCGACGAGCTGCGCCGCCGCGGCACGCCCTTCTCCGGGCTGCTGTACGCGGGCCTCGCGATCACCTCGCGCGGGGTGCGGGTCATCGAGTTCAACGCGCGCTTCGGCGACCCGGAGACCCAGGTCGTGCTGGCCCGGCTGAAGACCCCCCTGGCGGGTCTGCTGAAGGCCGCCGCGACCGGTGCGCTGGCCGCCGAGCCGCCGCTGCGCTGGAGCGACGGCGCCGCGGTGACCGTCGTGATCGCCTCGCACAACTACCCCGACACCCCGCGCACCGGCGACCCGATCACCGGGCTGGACGAGGTGGCCGCCGAGGACGGGCCCAAGGCGTACGTGCTGCACGCGGGCACCAAGCGGGACGGCGCGTCCGGCGACGTGCTGAGCGCGGGCGGCCGGGTGCTGTCCGTCACCGCGTCCGGCTCGGACCTGGCCAAGGCCCGGGAGCGGGTGTACCGGGCGGTGTCCCGGATCGGGCTCGACGGCTCCCACCACCGCACCGACATCGCGGCGAAGGCGGCCACGGACGCCACAGGCGGTGCGGACAGCGCAGACGGCGCCTGAGGCCGCGGGGCCGCGGAGTTCCCGGTTCTCCCCAAGGCCATTCCATCGGGTGAGGGCTTCCGCATCCTGCTGACGCACGCCCGGCCTCCAACTACTGTGCCGCTCAGGCGAGGTGCGGCAACTGGCCCATCGGCATTGCGGAGCGGGCGGCCGGTGCCACAGTGGGGGGATAGACAACGCCGCCGTCGTCCGCTGTTCAACCACCGGCCGGACAGTAGGGGGTGATGAGAACCGTGGCAGGTCCGGAAGCAGGTGCACTGGCGGCACGCGCCCGTGCCCTCGCCGTACTGCGCATCCGGGGCGCCGCGCTCGCGGTCGCCCTCCTTCCGGCCGCGGTGGCGGTCGTGCTGCTGGCGGGCAGCGCCACCGGGCGCATCGGCGGCGGTTCGCACGACGAGGGCTGGACCGCGCTGCGCTGGGCGGTGATCGGCGGTGCCCTGCTGGTCCTGCTGCTGGCGGCGGGGGTGGCCGCCGTGGTCGTCCGGGCGAAACCGGCGCTGACCCCCACGGTGCCCATCGCCGAGGAGACGGCCCCCGACCTGTACCGGCTGGTCCGCGACCTGGCGGAGCGGCTGGAGGTGCCCGCGCCGTCCGCCATAGCGCTCACCCCGGACTGCGACAGCTGGCTGGAGGACCGCGCCCATCCGGTGCGCGGCGGCGGTGGCGGCAAGGACCGGCATCCGCCCGAGGAGTCCCGCGCGGAGCACACCGTGGGGCCGCCGGGCGCGGACCGGAAGGAGCGCCGCGCCCCCAGGCCCCCGGTCCTGGTGATCGGATCGCCGTTCCTGTGGTGGATGCGGGTCGCCGAGCTGCGCGCGCTGCTCGCACCCGTGGTGGCGGGCACCGGCCCCTCCGTCCATCCGGACATAGCCGCCGCCCGCCGCTTCGTGCGCGGGCTGGACGCCGCCGTGGCGGTCGCGGCGTCCCGCGACGACGACCCCGTGAGCGGCGGCGTCACCGGCACCCCGTTCGGCCGGGCCGTCCGCCGCCCCGCCCTCGCCTTCGTCGGCTGGATCGCCCGGCTGCTGCTGCGCGGCTGCCGCGACCACGCCGCCCAGATGGAGCGCGCGGTCGCCGCGGCCGCCTCCGAGCGCGCCCAGGCCGTCGACTACGGGCTGCGGATCGTCGCCCAGGAGCAGGTGGGCCTCGCGTACGCGGGCTGGGACCGGCTGCTGACCCGGGTCGCGCTGCCCGCCTGGCGGATGGGCCGCTGGCCGTCCCGGCTGGACGCGGGCGTGGTGTCGGCGCTGACCGAGCTGTCCCGCCGGGACCGGCTCGCCGAGGGGTTCGCCTCCCGGCTCAGCGAGCGGCCCGCCTGCGATCTGCTGGAGGAGCCCGGCCTGATCGACGAGGCCACGTCGCTGCTGGCGGCGCGGCTCTTCCACGGCGGCCCGCCGGAGCCGGGCCCGGACTGGTCCCCGGTCGACTGGGGGCAGTATCCGGAGGAGGTCGTGGACCGCAAGTGGCGCCAGGAGGCGGCCCGCCTCCACCGGGTCCTCGAGGAGCGCACGGAACCCTCCGGCCCGCCGCGGACCCCCGCGAGCACCCCCACGCCGCCGACCCTGGCCCGGGTCATGGACCGGCTCGCCGCCACCGCCCCCGGAAGCGCCGACGCCGAAGGCGCCGCCACCGGAGGCGACGGGCTCGGCGAGGACCTGGCGGCCCGGCTCACCGTGGAGCTGGCCCGCGAGGAGGCCGCCGCCCACCGGGCCACCGCACAGGGCCCGTCAGGCGCGTACGGCGGAGGGCGCGGGCGGCGACCCCTGGATCGACGGGTTCGCGCCGCTGCTTCCGCTCCAGCCGCCCCGTACGGGCCGTGAGCTGCTCGCCGACCATGTGACGGCGATGGTCTGCTGCGCCGCCGTGGACACCGCGGGCGCGGCTCCCGGCCTCGACTGGCTCGACGGCCCGGCGCTCCTGGTGGCCGGCCGCCGCCGCGCCGATCTGTCCCATCCGGTGCTGACCCTGGTGGAGGACGGGGACGCGGCCCCGCTGCGCAGCTGGCTCGCCGAGGTCGGCGTCCGTCCCGAGAAGCCGGTGCGGCTCGTCTGAAGCCATCCGAACACATCCGAACCAATACGGATTCGTCGCTTCCGGTAGGTCTCGTCCGGAAAATTCACGACGATCGGTGACGGAGTGGGTGCGTAATGTGATGTGCTGGGACCGGTCGCTGCCACCCGGCCCAGCGGACCGGGCCACCAGCCCGGTTCACCGACCGGACCCGCGGACCCGGACCCACAAGGTCCGGACCGGCGGGACGGGAACGCACGGCAGCGAGGCGACGGGACGCCGCCGGGGCACGCAGGGAGGGGAACGAGGATGGGGACGGACCAGATCCGGCGCTGGGAGTCCGGGGCGCTGGCCCACGCGGTGACGGATCCTTTCGGCCAGGGCCCGCTGCCGTGGCTGCGCACCAGCGAGAACTACTTCGACGACACGGGCCATGTGGTCCCCTGGTACGTGGACCATGCCCACGCCCCCGGGGCCACGGTCAGGATCCCCGGCCCGCGCACCGCCGACGACGTGCGCCGCCAGATCAAGGGCTTCGCCTCGACCTCCGCCGCCGCCCCCGGCGAGGCCATCGACTTCCGCATCACGGTCGACCCGCCGCAGCAGTTCGGCGTGGACATCTACCGCATCGGCCACTACGGCGGCGACGGCGCGTCGAAGATCACCACCAGTCCGCGGCTGTCCGGCATCGTGCAGCCGCCGCCGCTCACCGCCGACCGCACCGTCTCCTGCCACCACTGGTGGCTGTCCTGGCGGCTCCAGATCCCCTCGTACTGGAAGCTCGGGGCGTACGTGGCCGTGCTCACCACCGTGGACGGCTACCGCAGCCACATCCCGTTCACGGTCCGCGACACCCGCCCCGCCGACCTGCTCCTGGTCCTCCCCGACTTCACCTGGCAGGCGTACAACCTCTACCCGGAGGACGGCCGCACCGGCGCCAGCCTCTACCACGCCTGGGACGAGCGGGGGAGGCTGCTCGGGGAGTCCGAGGCGGCCGTCACGGTCTCCTTCGACCGGCCGTACGCGGGCGCGGGGCTGCCGCTGCACGTGGGCCACGCGTACGACGTCATCCGCTGGGCCGAGCGCTACGGGTACGACCTCGCCTACGCCGAGACCCGCGATCTGCACGCCGGCGGCGTCGACCCCACCCGCTACCGCGGCCTGGTCTTCCCCGGCCACGACGAGTACTGGTCGGCCGCGATGCGGCGCACCGTCGAGCGGGCCCGGGACAGCGGCACCTCGCTGGTCTTCCTCTCCGCGAACACCATGTACTGGCAGGTGGAGCTGGCCCCCTCGCCCTCCGGCCCGGACCGCCTGCTGACCTGCCGCAAGCGCCGCGGCCCCGGCCGTGCCGCGCTGTGGCGCGAGTCGGCGCCCGAGCAGCAGCTGATCGGCATCCAGTACGCGGGCCGGGTGCCCGAGCCGCGGCCGCTGATCGTGCGCAACGGCGGCCACTGGCTGTGGGAGGCCACCGGGGCGGCCGAGGGCGACGAGCTGCCCGGGCTGGTCGCGGGCGAGGCCGACCGCTACTTCCCGCGCACCCCGCTGCCCGAGCACCTGCGCCGGATCCTGCTCGCCCACTCCCCGTACGAGGACGGCGAGGGCACCACCCGGCACCAGGACACCTCCCTCTACCGCGCCCCCAGCGGGGCCCTGGTGTTCGCCTCCGGCACCTTCGCCTGGTCCCCGGCGCTGGACCGGCCGGGGCACCGGGACGAGCGGGTGCAGCGGGCCACGGCGAACCTGCTGGACCGCATCTGCAAGCGGGGATGAGCGGGCGGGCGGATCGCGCGGCCCGCGCCGCCGTACGGGGCTGACGGCACCGCCAGGAGGGCGTGGGGCAGAATCGTGGTGGCTTGGACAGAACCACCAGGAGGAAGCGTGTCCGGATTCGTCGAAAAGCCCGAACCGGTCGAGGTTCCGGGCCTTGAGCACCTGCACACCGGCAAGGTGCGCGACCTCTACCGGACCGAACAGGGCGATCTCGTCATGGTCGCCAGCGACCGGATGTCCGCGTACGACTGGGTGCTGCCCACCGAGATCCCCGACAAGGGCCGGGTCCTCACCCAGCTCTCCCTGTGGTGGTTCGACCTGCTCGCCGACCTGGTCCCGCACCACGTGCTGTCCACCGAGCTGCCCCCCGGCGCCCCGGCCGACTGGCAGGGCCGCACCCTGGTGTGCCGCTCGCTGCGGATGATCCCGGTCGAGGCCGTGGCCCGCGGCTACCTCACCGGCTCGGGCCTCGCCGAGTACGAGCGCAGCCGCACGGTCTGCGGTCTCGCCCTGCCCGAGGGGCTGACCGACGGCTCCGAGCTGCCCGCCCCGATCTTCACCCCGGCGACCAAGGCCGAGGTCGGCGAGCACGACGAGAACGTGAGTTACGAGGAGGTCGCCCGCCGGATCGGCGCCGAGCCCGCCGCCAACCTGCGCCAGACCACCCTCGCGGTGTACGCGCGGGCCCGCGACATCGCCCGGGAGCGGGGGATCATCCTCGCCGACACCAAGTTCGAGTTCGGCTACGCGGCGGCGACCGCGGACACCGAGGGCGCCGAGCTGGTCCTCGCCGACGAGGTGCTGACCCCCGACTCGTCCCGCTTCTGGCCCGCCGACACCTGGCAGCCGGGCCGCGCCCAGCCGTCCTTCGACAAGCAGTTCGTGCGCGACTGGCTGACGTCCCCGGCCTCCGGCTGGGACCGCCACGGTGAGCAGCCCCCGCCGCCGCTCCCGGCGGAGGTCGTGGAGCAGACGCGGGCGAAGTACGTCGAGGCGTACGAGCGGCTGACCGGCATCAGCTGGTAGGCGGCACACGCCGAGGGCCCCGGTCGCATCGACCGGGGCCCTCGATCTGGAGCGGACGACGAGGCTCGAACTCGCGACCTCAACCTTGGCAAGGTTGCGCTCTACCAACTGAGCTACGTCCGCCTGCACCGCTCGGTTTCCCGTCCGGCGCGCCTCCACTATAACCAAACCTCCGGCCGTCGCCACCACCGCCGGGAACAAACCCCCACGAACCGTTCTACAGCCAGCCCCGCTCGCGGGCCCGGCGCACCGCCGCGTGGCGGTTCTCGGCGTGCAGCTTGGCCGCCGCCGCGGACAGATAGTTCCGTACCGTCCCCGGGGACAGCGCCGCCCGCCGGGCGATCTCGGCGACGGACGCCCCGTCCGCCGCCAGGTCCAGCAGCTCCGTCTCGCGCGCGGTGAGCGGGGAGTCGCCCGCGCTGATCGCGTCCGCGGCCAGGTCGGGGTCCACGTACCGGCTGCCGCCGTGCACCGCCCGGATGATCTCGGCGAGCCGCTGCGCCGATGCGGTCTTCGGTACGAACCCCCGCGCCCCCGCCTCCAGCGCCCGCTTGAGGTGGCCCGGTTTGCCGTGGCTGGTCACGATCATGCTGCGGCAGTCCGGCAGCTCGGACCGCAGCGCCGCCGCGACCCCGACCCCGTCCGTGCCCGGCATCTGGAGGTCCAGCACCGCCACATCGGGCCGGTGCGCCCGCGCCATCGCCAGCGCCTCCGGGCCGGATGCGGCCTCGGCGACCACCAGCAGGTCGTCCTCCAGGGACAGCAGCGCGGCGAGCGCGCCGCGGATCAGATGCTCGTCGTCGGCGAGCAGCACCCGGATCACCCCGGCGTCGTTCATGCGGTGCCCTCCAGCGGGAGTTCGGCCCGCAGCCGGTACGTCCCGACGCCGTCGCCGGGACCGGACTCCAGCGTTCCGCCGAGCGCCGCGAGCCTCTCCCGCAGCCCCTTGAGCCCGCTGCCCTCCGCTGTTCCGGTCCCGGCTCCGTCCCCGGTACCGGCCCCCGTACCGGTCCGGAGTTCCGTGGGCACCCCGTCGTTCTCCATCTCCAGCACCGCCATCCCCGCCCGGACCCGGACCCGGACCGCGCACCGTCCGGCGTCCGCGTGCCGCAGCACGTTCGTCGCCCCCTCCCGGACCACCCAGCCCAGCGCCGACCGCACCGCCTCGGGCAGCGGCGCCCCGCCGTCGGCCTCGGCCGGGAAGTCGACGCGGCAGTCGACCCGGGCGGCGCGCAGCACCGAGCGCGCCCCGGACAGCTCCACCTGGAGGTCCGCTTCCCGGTAGCCGCGCACCACGCCCCGGACCTCCATCTGGGTCTCGTGCGCGATCCGCTGCACCTCCACCATCTGCGTCACGGCCTCGGGCCGCTCCCGCCGGGCCAGTTGCACCGCCAGCTCGCTCTTGAGGGCGATCACCGCCAGGTTCCGTCCCATCACGTCGTGCAGATCGCGGCCGAACCGCAGCCGTTCCTCCGCGACCGCCAGCCGCGCCTGCACCTCCCGGTTGGCGTCCACTTCGTACATCACCTGGAGCATCCATCCCGAGCAGCGGATCGAGAACAGACACAGCGCACTGGTGCCGAGGACCGCGATGAACGTCCACACCGAGGCCGCGGCCCCCGGGTGGACCGCCGCCTCCGCCACGGCCAGCACCGCCCCGAGCCCCGTGTGCAGGGCGAAGAAGGTACGGACCGGCACCAGCAGCGCGTACACCATGGCGAACGGCGACACGGTGAGCACGGCGGCCCGGACGGCCGTCGCCGAGCTGTACGGCCCGCCGGTCGCCTGGAGCACGATCCCGGCGGCCAGCCCCGCCACCGCCAGCGCGGTGGCGAGCGCGGGCAGCCGACGGCCCGTCGGGCGGCCGCGCAGATAGAGGTCGAGCCCCCGCCACAACAGCGGGACGGCGACCACGTTCTGGGCGAGGGTCAGCCCGACCAGCGACCACACCAGCACGGGTGGCGCGTTCCGCAGCCCCACGGTCAGCTCGCCGACCACCGAGATGGTCACGAACCACGGCACCGCGTACAGCGTCCACCGGGTGAACAGCTCCACCCGCGTCAGCCGCGCCGCCCCACGCCATCGCCGTATCACGATCCCGTACCCCCTCGTTCGGTCAGCGCCGCGGTTCCCAGGGGAACCGCTTCCGCACGGCCCACCATGCCAGCACCGTCCAGGCCAGGGCCGTCGCGAGGGTGCCCAGGGCGTCGACCGCGCTCATGTCCCCGGTCCAGCCGGCCCGTAGGAGGTCGACCACCGGGGTCAGCGGCAACAGGCCGCACACCGAGGCGACCTGGTCCGGCATCACGTCCAGCGGCACGAACAGACCGGAGCCCACCATCGAGATCATCATCATCGGCACCGGGGTCAGCTGCGCGGACTCCGAGGTCTTGGTGAACGCGGCGGTCGCGGCGGCCAGCATCACCATCTGCACCACGCCGACCGCGAACCCGACGACGGCCAGGTACGGGGCCTCCGGCGCGGACACGTCGAGCGCGACGCCCACCCCCGCCACCAGCAGCACGCATTGCGCGAGCCCGAGCAGGACGGCGGGGAGCGCGGCCCCGGACAGGATCTCCGGATCGGTCAGCTCCCCGGCGCGCAGCCGCTTGAGGACCAGGTCCTCACGGCGGATCACATAGACGCCGACGAGGTTCATGTAGACGGCCAGCACCAGCGCCATGCCGATCGAACCGGGCAGCAGCAGGGTGCCCAGGTCCAGCCCGGTGCCCTTCAGGTCGACGCCCTTGACCGCCGTCTTCATGCTGTACGTGAGCATGCCGGGCAGCACCAGCGCGTACGTCAGCGCGGCCTTGTTGCGGGCCAGCAGGGTCAGTTCGCCGCGCGCCAGGGCCAACACCCGCCCCCGTGCGGCGGTCGTCGGTGCCGTGGTGGTCGGTGCCGTGGTGGTCGTCGTGCTCACGGTGTCTCCCCCTGTGCCGTGTCGACGGTGCTCGCGATGTGCAGGAACGCCTCCTCCAGCGAGGCCGACCGGGCGTCGAGCCCCTCGAGCCCGATCCGCCGCTCCCGCGCCCACAGCAGCACCTCGGTCGCGGTGTGCTGGAGGTCACGGGTGCGCAGCCGTACGGCCTGGCCCAGCGAGTCCCGTTCGAGGGCGCCCAGTGCGGCGGGCGGGGGCAGGTCGTCGGCGGAGACGCCGTCGGGCAGGGTGAAGGAGAGGTTCGAGGGGCGTGCGGCGACGATGTCCGCGACCCGGCCGGAGGTGGCGATCCGCCCCGCGTGCATGATCGCGAGCCGGTCGGCCAGCGCCTCGGCCTCCTCCAGGTAGTGGGTGGTCAGCAGCACCGTGGTGCCCTGGTCGCGCAGCGTCCGCACCAGCTCCCAGGTGTCCCGTCGGCCCTCCGCGTCCAGACCGGTCGTCGGCTCGTCGAGGAACAGCACTTCGGGGCGGCCGAGCAGGGCGAGCGACAGGTCCAGCCGGCGCCGCTCACCGCCGGAGAGCATCTTGACCCGTACGTCCGCCCGCCCGGCCAGCCCCACCAGGCCCAGGCTCTCCCGGACGGGCATGGCGCCGCTGGTGCACCCCGCCCACATCCGCGCCGTCTCGGCGACCGTCAGCTCGGGCGGGAGGCCGCCTTCCTGGAGCATCATCCCGATCCGCGGCCGCACCTTCCCCCGCTCCTCGTACGGGTCGTGGCCGAGGACCCGCACCGCGCCGCCGGTCGGGGCGGCGAGCCCCTCCAGCAGTTCGACGGTGGAGGTCTTGCCCGCGCCGTTCGTGCCCAGCAGGGCGAACAGCTCGCCGCGCGCCACCGAGAACGAGATGCCCCGCACCGCGTCGAACCCCCGGCTCCCGCTCGGCCCGTATCTCCGCCGCAGCCCGTCGACCGCGATCGCGCTCTCTTCGACATCCATGGCTCAAGGCTTTCGCCGCCCGGGGGAGCCTTGTAGTGCGCGCTGTCATCAGCCCCGATGACAAATGTCATCGGGGCGGCGNTCAAGGCTTTCGCCGCCCGGGGGAGCCTTGTAGTGCGCGCTGTCATCAGCCCCGATGACAAATGTCATCGGGGCGGCGGGCCGAACGCCGAAAAGGCTTGAGGCGCCGGTCGATTCGACCGGCGCCTCAAGCCTCTGTGGAGCGGACGACGAGATTCGAACTCGCGACCCTCACCTTGGCAAGGTGATGCTCTACCAACTGAGCCACGTCCGCATGCCTCCGACCGGCTTTCACCGATCGGCGCGTGCATCACTCTACCCGATCTCCCGAAGGCGAACGATGAGCGATGAGAGCGGGTGACAGGGATCGCACACTGCGCCTCCCCCTTGGAAAGGGGGCGCTCTACTACTGAGCTACACCCGCATGGTGTGTTCCTCGGGGTTTTGGCCTTCTCGCCTCGCCCCTCGGCGTGCTCCAGACTCTAGCGGACCACCCGGGGTGTTGTGCAACTCGGCTGAACGCCGCCTGAACGAGTGGTTCAGCGCGACTCGTTGAAGGCCTCGTAGACCTTCTTGGGGATGCGCCCGCGCGGCGGCACCTCCATGCCGTGCGACCGGGCCCAGGCGCGCACCGCGGCCGGGTCCGGGGCCACGGAGGTGCGGCGGTAGGTCTTGCCGGAGCGGGCCCGCTTGCGGCCCGCCTCGACATACGGGGCGAGGGCGTCGCGAAGTTTCGATGCATTGGAGGCGGTGAGGTCGATCTCGTACGACTTGCCGTCCAGACCGAACGTGACCGTCTCCTCGGCCGCCCCTCCGTCGAGGTCGTCGGAGAGCGTGACTACTACGCGCTGTGCCACGGATATCGGTCCTTTCGGGCTGCATCGTTGCGTTGACGTGCAAAGATGTCAGCTGTCCAGTTGTTAGCGAACAATGCTTTTTCATTTGTACAGCGACCGGCATTGCATTGTGAAGCCCCGGTAATTCCGTCAGCGTGTCACATCACAATCCGGACGATGCGTTTTTGCTGGATCTTTCCCTCGTGGTTGTCGCGGATGAGTCGTGGGTGCTGCGCGCGCGTGACCTCGAAGGGATATCTACCCGCGTAGATTTTTGCTCGGGGTAGGCTTGGGCCACCGCCTTACGCACCAGCACCACACCATCGGGAGTGCCAGTGGCACGCGTCGTAGTCGACGTCATGCTCAAGCCGGAGATCCTCGACCCCCAGGGCCAGGCGGTGCAGCGCGCACTGCCCCGTCTTGGTTTCGAAGGCATCGCCGACGTCCGTCAGGGCAAGCGCTTTGAACTCGAAGTGGAGGGCCCCGTCGACGACGCCGCCCTCGCCCGTATCCACGAGATCGCCGAAACCTTCCTCGCCAACACCGTGATCGAGGACTTCGATGTGAAGGTCGAGGCCGCCGAGGCCGACGCCGCCGCAAAGGCGGAGTCGTGACCGCACGCGTCGGAGTCGTCACTTTCCCGGGAACCCTCGACGACCGCGACACCCAGCGCGCGGTCCGTACCGCCGGTCTCGAAGCCGTACCGCTGTGGCACCGCGACAAGGACCTCAAGCAGGTCGACGCGGTGATCCTGCCGGGCGGCTTCTCCTACGGCGACTATCTGCGAGCCGGAGCGATCTCCCGCTTCTCCCCGGTAATGGAGACCGTCATCGCCCAGGCGAAGGCGGGTATGCCGGTGCTTGGCATCTGCAATGGGTTCCAGGTTCTCACCGAGACCCATCTGCTCCCCGGTGCGATGCTGCGCAACAACCATCTGCACTTCATCTGCCGCGACCAGAAGTTGCGAGTGGAAAACGCGGAGACGGCCTGGACCCGCTCGTACGAGCAGGGCCAGGAGATCAACATCCCGCTGAAGAACATCGACGGCCGCTATGTCGCCGACGAGCGCGTCCTCGATGAACTCGAGGCCGAGGGGCGCGTCGTCTTCCGTTATCGGGAGCTGAACCCCAACGGCTCCCTGCGCGACATCGCCGGGATCTCCAATGCGGAGGGCAATGTCGTCGGCCTCATGCCGCACCCCGAGCACGCCGTCGAGCCGCTGATCGGCACCGGTCGCACCGATGGGCTCGGCTTCTTCACCTCGATCCTCAAGAGGCTGGTCAGCGCATGACCCTGGACACCACCAAGCACGCCGCCCAGACCCCGGACACCGCGCAGCCCTGGGCCGAGCTGGGACTGAAGCAGGACGAGTACGAGCGCATCCGCGCCATCCTGGGCCGCCGGCCCACCGGCGCCGAGCTGGCCATGTACTCCGTCATGTGGTCCGAGCACTGCTCGTACAAGTCGAGCAAGGTCCACCTGCGGCAGTTCGGCGAGAAGGCCCCGGAGACCGACGCCCTGCTCGTCGGCATAGGCGAGAACGCGGGCGTGGTCGATGTCGGCCAGGGGTACGCGGTCACCTTCAAGGTCGAGTCGCACAACCACCCCTCGTACGTCGAGCCCTACCAGGGCGCGGCCACCGGCGTCGGCGGCATCGTCCGCGACATCCTCGCGATGGGCGCCCGCCCGGTCGCCGTCATGGACCCGCTGCGCTTCGGCGCCGCCGACCACCCCGACACCAAGCGGGTGCTGCCCGGTGTCGTCGCGGGCATCGGCGGCTACGGCAACTGCCTGGGCCTGCCCAACATCGGCGGCGAGGTCGTCTTCGACGCCTGCTACCAGGGGAACCCGCTGGTCAACGCCCTGTG
Organism: Streptomyces botrytidirepellens; assembly: GCF_003721215.1. Taxonomy (NCBI): domain Bacteria; kingdom Bacillati; phylum Actinomycetota; class Actinomycetes; order Kitasatosporales; family Streptomycetaceae; genus Streptomyces; species Streptomyces botrytidirepellens. The sequence goes on along the minus strand of NZ_RIBZ01000174.1, from coordinate 22,019 downwards.
CGTGGGCGTGATGAAGCACGAGGACATCCACCTGGCCAAGGCGTCCGGCACGGGCAACAAGGTCATCCTCTACGGCGCCCGCACCGGCGGCGACGGCATCGGCGGCGTCTCCGTGCTCGCCTCCGAGACGTTCGACGACTCGAAGCCCGCCAAGCGCCCCGCCGTCCAGGTCGGCGACCCGTTCCAGGAGAAGCTGCTCATCGAGTGCACCCTGGAGATCTTCAAGGAAGACCTGGTCGAGGGCATCCAGGACCTCGGCGGCGCCGGTCTGTCCTGCGCCACCAGCGAGCTGGCCAGCGCCGGCTCCGGCGGCATGCGCGTCGAACTCGACACCGTGCCGCTGCGCGACTCCTCGCTCTCCCCCGAGGAGATCCTGATGAGCGAGTCGCAGGAGCGCATGTGCGCGATCGTGACGCCGGAGAAGGCCGACCGCTTCCTGGAGATCTGCGAGAAGTGGGACGTCATCGCCACCGTGATCGGTGAGGTCACCGACGGCGAGCGGCTGGAGATCTTCTGGCACGGCGAGCAGATCGTGGACGTGCCGCCGCGCACCGTCGCCCACGAGGGCCCGGTGTACGAGCGCCCCTACGCCCGTCCCGACTGGCAGGACACCCTCCAGGCCGACGACGCGGGCAAGCTGCCCCGCCCGGCCACCGGGGACGAGCTGCGCGAGCAGGTGCTGCGCGTGATCTCCGCCCCGAACCAGGCGTCCAAGTCCTGGGTCACCGACCAGTACGACCGCTTCGTGCAGGGCAACACGGTCCTCGCCCAGCCCGAGGACTCCGGCATGGTGCGGGTCGACGAGGAGACCGGGCTCGGCGTCGCCGTCGCCACCGACGGCAACGGCCGCTACGCCAAGCTCGACCCGTACGCGGGCGCGCAGCTCGCCCTCGCCGAGTCGTACCGCAACGTCGCCGCGTCCGGCGCCAAGCCGCTCGCGATCTCCAACTGCCTCAACTTCGGCTCGCCGGAGGACCCCGCGGTCATGTGGCAGTTCGCGGAGGCCACCCGCGGCCTGGCCGACGGCTGCCAGACCCTGGGCACCCCGGTCACCGGCGGCAATGTCTCCCTCTACAACCAGACCGGGGAGACCGCCATCCACCCGACGCCGGTCGTCGCCGTCCTCGGCGTGATCGACGACGTCGCGCGGCGCACGCCGATGGCGTTCGCCGAGGAGGGCCAGCTGCTGTACCTGCTCGGCGACACCGCCGAGGAGCTGGGCGGCTCGGCCTGGTCGCAGGTCGTCCACGACCACCTGGGCGGGCTGCCGCCCAAGGTGGACCTGGAGCGCGAGCGGCTGCTCGCCGAGATCCTGATCTCGGCCTCCCGCGACGGCATGGTGGACGCGGCCCACGACCTGTCCGACGGCGGCCTGATCCAGGCCGTGACCGAGTCGTGCCTGCGCGGCGGCAAGGGCGCCCGGATCGTCGTCCCCGACGGCACGGACCCCTTCGTGCTGCTGTTCTCCGAGTCCGCCGGCCGGGCCGTGGTGTCCGTCCCGCGCAGCGAGGAGATCCGCTTCAACGACATGTGCGGGGCGCGCGGGCTTCCCGCGACCCGGATCGGTGTCGTGGACGGCGAGACGATCGACGTCCAGGGCCAGTTCTCGATCCCGCTGGCGGAGCTGCGGGAGTCCTACGAGGCGACCATCCCGGGCCTGCTGGCCTGAGCCCACGTCGCGTGGCCCCGCCCCGGTGGGCGGGGCCACGCGCATGCTCCGGGGTCACTTGCCCCAGAAGGCGTCGGCGGCGTCGATGTCCTCGACGCACTCGTCGATGTCGGTGATCTTCCCGCCGACGATGGTGAAGAACAGCCCGGTCTTCATGTCCATCGTGCGGTTGCCGCGCTCGGCGCGGCAGCGGTGGCCGGAGATCACATGCCCGCGCCCGTCGGGCATCACCGACTCGATGTCGACCCGCAGCGTGCCGCCGGTCTCCTCGTACTCGGTGCGCCACAGCTGCATACACGCGTCGCGGCCCTTGTGGTGTCCGGAGAGCATGTTGTCACCGGGCACGTGCTGGACGAGGTCCGCCGTCACCAGCGTGGAGAGGGTGTCCAGATCGCCTTGCTGGAACGCGGTGCACGCACGGCGCACCACGGCGGCATCGGGGTGCTCGGCCATGGTCATTCACACCTTTCATGCCAATAGATAACTCGTTGTCCCCTTTTCTCCATCCTCCGTCGGCCCTGTCGGCCTGTCGATAGGCTCGGCGCCATGCCGCCCCGTGCCCGCGCCCGTCGTTACGACCCCGCCAAGACCCGCGCCGCCGTGACCGCGCAGCTGCAGCACGTCCAGGACGCGGTGCGCGAGCTGGACGAGGAGCGGCTCGGCGCGCCCACCCGGGTCGGCGGCCGGTCGGTCCGCGAGCTGATCGCGCACCTGCCGGCCGCGGCCGACGAGGACGACGTCCTGGTCACCCGCTGCGTCGAGCTGGTCGTCCACAGCGACGATCTGGCGGCGGCCACGGGCCTGGCCGTGGCGTACGACCGCCAGGCGCTGGCCACCGCCGTCCGGTCGCTGGCCGACGGCCTCGCGGCGAAGGCGCCCGGCGGGTCGGTCGAGCTGCGCATCCCGCCGTTCGCCGTCGTGCAGTGCGTGGAGGGGCCGCGGCACACCCGCGGTACGCCGCCCAACGTCGTCGAGACGGACCCGCTGACCTGGGTCCGGCTGGCCACCGGCCGGATCGGCTGGGCCGAGGCGCTGGAGGCCGGAGAGGTGACGGCGAGCGGCGAGCGCGCCGACCTCGCCGCGCACCTCCCCGTGCTCGCCGGGAGCTGTGGCGACACGGCGTCGCGCCAGGTGTGATCCTTGCCCCAGCCACGGATGCCCCGGACCGGCCGGATGCGGCCGTACGCAGGCCGGATCCGGGGTCGGGGGCGGCCGGGAGCGGGCGTCGCGAGATGTGACATACGCCCCCCATCGGGTCCCTCGTTCGGACGCACCGCGGAACTGTCCTAGACTCGATGCCGTGCCACGTGGTGACGGACGACTCAGCCACGACCTGCTCCCCGGCGAGAAGGGCCCCCAGGACGCTTGCGGCGTCTTCGGAGTCTGGGCGCCGGGCGAAGAGGTCGCCAAACTCACCTATTTCGGGCTGTACGCGCTGCAGCACCGCGGTCAGGAGTCCGCGGGCATCGCAGTGAGCAACGGCTCCCAGATCCTCGTCTTCAAGGACATGGGCCTGGTCTCACAAGTCTTCGACGAGACCTCCCTCGGCTCCCTGCTGGGCCACATCGCGGTCGGTCATGCCCGCTACTCCACCACCGGAGCCTCGGTGTGGGAGAACGCGCAGCCGACGTTCCGGGCGACCGCCCACGGCTCGATCGCGCTGGGCCACAACGGGAATCTGGTCAACACCGCCGAGCTGGCGGAGCTGGTCGAGGCCCTTCCCAGAGACAAGGGCCGCGCCACCCAGGTCGCGGCCACCAACGACACCGACCTGGTCACCGCCCTCCTCGCGGGGCAGGTCGACGAGGACGGCAAGGCGCTGACCGTCGAGCAGGCCGCTCCGATCGTGCTGCCGAAAGTCAAGGGCGCTTTCAGCCTCTGCTTCATGGACGAGCACACGCTGTACGCCGCCCGGGACCCCCAGGGCATCCGCCCGCTGGTGCTCGGCCGCCTGGAGCGCGGCTGGGTGGTGGCGTCGGAGACGGCGGCCCTCGACATCGTGGGCGCGTCCTTCATCCGGGAGATCGAGCCCGGCGAGATGGTCGCGATCGACGAGAACGGCCTGCGTTCCACGACGTTCGCCCCCGCCCGGCCCAAGGGCTGCGTCTTCGAGTACGTGTACCTGGCGCGCCCCGACACCGACATCGCGGGCCGCAACGTCTACCTCTCCCGCGTCGAGATGGGCCGCCGGCTGGCGAAGGAGTCCCCGGCCGAGGCCGACCTCGTCATAGCGACACCGGAGTCCGGCACCCCGGCCGCCGTCGGGTACGCCGAGGCGAGCGGGATCCCGTACGGCTCCGGGCTGGTCAAGAACAGCTACGTCGGCCGGACCTTCATCCAGCCCTCGCAGACCATCCGGCAGCTCGGCATCCGGCTCAAGCTGAACCCCCTCAAGGAGGTCATCCGGGGCAAGCGGCTGGTGGTCGTGGACGACTCGATCGTCCGCGGCAACACCCAGCGCGCCCTGGTGCGGATGCTCCGCGAGGCCGGTGCGCTCGAGGTGCACATCCGGATCAGCAGCCCGCCCATCAAGTGGCCCTGCTTCTTCGGCATCGACTTCGCGACCCGCGCCGAGCTGATCGCCAACGGGCTGTCGACCGAGGAGATCGGCAAGTCGCTGGGCGCCGACTCCCTGGCGTACATCTCCACCGACGGCATGATCGAGGCGACCACGATCGCCAAGCCGAATCTGTGCCGCGCCTGCTTCGACGGCGAGTACCCGATGGACCTGCCGGACCCGGAGCTGCTGGGCAAGCATCTGCTGGAGTCGGAGACGCAGGCCCCGAGCAGTGCCGACGCCGACGGCGTGCGGACGCTGACCGCCGGTGTCGGCGGCGCGGACGCGCTCCGCCGCCCGTAGGCCCGGGCACCCGGCCCTCGTACGCGCTACCCGAAACGAAAGAACTCAAGGTCATGTCTGAGTCCACTGGTGCCAGCTACGCCGCCGCGGGCGTCGACATCGAGGCGGGCGACCGCGCCGTCGAGCTGATGAAGGAGTGGGTCAAGAAGGCGTCCCGGCCCGAGGTCGTGGGCGGCCTCGGCGGCTTCGCGGGCCTCTTCGACGCCTCCGCGCTCGCCCGCTACCGGCGTCCGCTGCTGGCGTCCGCGACCGACGGCGTGGGCACCAAGGTGGACATCGCCCGGCGGATGGGCGTGTACGACACGGTCGGCCACGACCTGGTCGGCATGGTCGTGGACGACCTGGTGGTGTGCGGCGCCGAGCCGCTGTTCATGACCGACTACATCTGCGTCGGCAAGGTCCACCCGGAGCGGGTCGCCGCCCTCGTCAAGGGCATCGCCGAGGGCTGTTCCCTCGCGGGTTGCGCGCTGGTCGGCGGCGAGACCGCCGAGCACCCGGGGCTGCTGGGCGCCGATGACTTCGACGTCGCCGGGGCCGGTACGGGCGTGGTCGAGGCGGATCAGGTGCTGGGCGCGGACCGCATCCGTACGGGGGACGCGGTGATCGCCATGGCCTCGTCCGGACTTCACTCGAACGGGTACTCACTCGTCCGCCATGTGCTCTTCGACCGGGCCGGCTGGGCGCTGGACCGCGAGGTGCCGGAGCTGGGCCGGACGCTGGGGGAGGAGCTGCTGGAGCCGACCCGGATCTACTCGCTGGACTGCCTGGCCCTCACCCGGACGACCGAGGTGCACGCCTTCTCGCACATCACCGGCGGCGGGCTCGCCAACAACCTGGCCCGGGTCATCCCGGACGGTCTGCGGGCGGTGGTGGACCGGTCGGCCTGGACCCCCGGCGCGATCTTCGACCTGGTGGGGAAGCTCGGCTCGGTCGAGCGGCTGGAGCTGGAGAAGACCTTGAACATGGGCGTCGGCATGATGGCCGTCGTGCCGGGCGCATCGGTGGACGCCGCGCTCGCGACCCTGGCGGACCGCGGGGTGGACGCCTGGGTCAGCGGTGAGATCACCGACCGTACGGCGGGTGACACGGAAGCGGTGACGCTGACCGGTGACTACGCGAGCTGAGCCGGCCGCGCCCGGTGCGCGGACAGCACAGAAGCCGGTCCGAGGCGGGTGCCCCGGACCGGCGGAGGTGCGGCGAATTGCCGAGCGCCGTGAACGGGTCGTTCAGGCGCGGCGACGCTGCGCGGACGGATCGGACCGGTCGTCGTCCTCGTCGTCATCGTCGTTGTACAGATCCGCGTACTGTGCGTACGGGTCATCGTCCAGCTCATCGTCCTCGAACGGCTCGCCATTCGGCGGCTGGCTCGATGTCGATGCGCCCAGCTCCTCGGCCAGGCGTGAGAGGTCCGTCCCACCGCTGTTGTACTTCAGCTGGCGGGCGACCTTCGTCTGCTTGGCCTTGGCCCGGCCGCGCCCCATGGCTCGACCCCCTCAACGACGGGGCTCGACGGCCCCAGAGTCTTGACACGCGTTCACGTTCATGAATCGGAGCGGACTCCCCTAAGAGAGACCGGTCCGTAGGGCTTCAACGGTACCTGCTTCTGTGGCCATACGGTACGTCGCCCACACGACGTGCCACGAGGCAGAACCCGCGGGGCGCCCCGTCCCCGCTGGTCAGCTGCGATTTTAACCTGTCTCCGGGGCCGACCCGCCGACGGGCCGTGAGGGATCTCTCGCCGAGGTGCCCCTCACCGGCCGGTACGGCCCGCTCCGAAGGGGGTTTCCGGCGCCTGTCGCGGGGGCTCTCCGCGTCGATTCGGGGTCGGTCCGGCGTCGTTCCGGCGTCGGACGAGCGTCGCCCGAGCGACGCCCGGGTGTCCCCCGGGCGGCGCTCAGGCAGTGCTCAGGCGGCACTCAGATGACACTCATGCGGCGCCGTGACCCTCCGCCATCCGGTGTTCGGCGAGCCGGTCGGCGGCGGCCGCGGGCGGAATGCCATCGGTCCGGGCCCGATCAAAAATGGCCAAAGTCGTGTCAAAGATCTTTGACGCCTTGGCCTTGGCCCGCTCGAAGTCGAACCCGTGCAGTTCGTCCGCGACCTGGATCACTCCGCCCGCGTTCACCACGTAGTCCGGCGCGTAGAGGATCCCGCGGTCGGCGAGGTCCTTCTCGACACCCGGGTGGGCGAGCTGGTTGTTGGCCGCGCCGCACACCACCTTCGCGGTGAGGGCGGGCACCGTGTCGTCGTCCAGCGCGCCGCCGAGCGCGCACGGCGCGTACACGTCGAGGTCCGCGCGGATCAGCGCACCGGTGTCCCGGACCGCCTCGACCCGGGGGTGGCGGGCGAGCACCCGGTCGACCGACTCGGCGCGCACATCGGTGACGACGACCTCGGCGCCGTCCTCCAGCAGGTGCTCCACCAGGTGGTGGCCGACCTTGCCGACGCCCGCGATGCCGACCCGGCGGCCGCGCAGCGTGGGCGTGCCCCAGGAGGCCCGGGCGCTGGCCCGCATACCCTGGAAGACGCCGTAGGCGGTCAGCACCGAGGAGTCGCCGGCGCCGCCGTTCTCGGGGGAGCGGCCGGTGGTCCAGGGGCACTCGCGGGCGACCACGTCCATGTCGGCGACGTAGGTGCCCACGTCGCAGGCGGTGACGTAGCGGCCGCCCAGGGAGGCCACGAAACGGCCGTAGGCGAGCAGCAGCGCTTCGGTCTTGATCTCTTCGGGATCGCCGAGGATCACGGCCTTGCCGCCGCCGTGGTCGAGCCCGGCCAGCGCGTTCTTGTAGGACATGCCGCGGGCGAGGTTGAGCGCGTCGAGGACCGCCGCTTCCTCGGGGTGCTCCTCGGCGCTGTAGGCGTGGAAACGGGTGCCGCCGAGCGCGGGGCCCAGGGCGGTCGAGTGGATCGCGATGACGGCCTTCAGGCCGCTCTCCCGGTCCTGGCACAGCAGGACCTGCTCATGACCGCCCAGATCGGTGCGGAACAGTATTGACAGGGGTGAGAGAGGGTTCGGCACGCGACTCTCCGTCGGACCGTCGACGCTGACGGTGTGACGTACGTCGGTCACGGTGGTGACTCCCATAGGTCGGGTAAGGCGCCCTCCGTGCTGGTGGGGAGGGCCGGTGGGCACGAGCGTAAGCCCTGGGAGGGCGCGGGAGCGGCCATGTCCCCGCCGAGTCCGCATGGTGGTCGTGGGACGATGCCGTGAGCAGGGGGTAGGCAACTCCTGGCGGTGGTATCGGCCTTGAGGGAGCGCGTGTGACCTTGGCGTCTTCGGTGATTGTCCCATATGCGGCGTATCTCCGTGTCTATGAGCCCTTGGCTGCTTTTCCCGAGCCGGAGCGCACGCACTGGGCGACCTATGCCAAGCGCGACGACCTCCCCGGCGCTCAGGACGAGCTGCGGCGCTCGCTCGCCGACCTGCTGCCGGTGCCACCGGTGCCGGTTCCGGTGCACGAGAGCGCGGACGCCTTTGTGGCGGTCGTGGACGGCGTCACGTGCGTCTGTCCGTGGCGGACGCGGCTGCGCGGCTGGTTGGCCCTGGAAGAGCTGCCCGAGAGCCTTCCCGGCCCTCTCCTGGACGCCGCGCTGCCCCCCGTGGTGCGCCGGCAGGCCGCCTCGGACTACGAGCAGTGGCTGGAGCGCAATCCGGACGCCCGGCCGTGGATCCGCTCGGCGACCTGGCACGTCCCGGTCCGCTGGTTCGTCCTCTTCGCGGACGAGGAGCGCGAGTACACCAAGGGTGACGAGGGGCTCATCCTGCGTTACCGCACCCCGATGGTCCAGGCCAGGCGGCGGGTCGCGCGCGGGCTTAAGGTGCTCAAGGAGGCTCTCGGCGAGGGCCCGCTCATCGACGGCCTGGTGGACGTGGGCCGGTGGCTCGAGGAATTCCATCCGCGGTCGCTGGTCGAGCTGGACTACGGCGGTCTGGTGCACGTGCTGCCCGCCGGGCAGCTGGAGGACGACCGCTCGGCGGCGGATGTGGCGGAAGGGCTTGCGGCACTGAGGGACGGGGACGGGGAGCGCGCGGGCAGTGCGTACGAGCGGCTGACCGATCGGTGGAGCGAGGTCCGGGGCCGGCAGAACGCCAGCTGAGGCGGGTCGGGGCCGGTGAAGGTCCGGGGAAGAGCCGGGGAAGATCCGGGGAAAGCGGATCCATCGGGCGGCCGGGCGCGTCAGAGCCGGGGTGGGGGGACGTAGGTCCCGATCCGGGCCATTGCGTCAATGGTGATCTAAAGCACTGACTTCGGGTCTTGCGGCAATCCCCCATCCTCGTGTCAAAATAGGACAAGGAGTCCGGGAAGTTCTCCTTCCGCCCAAGTATGGGCGGATTCATCGGTATTGCACTCCTTGGCGGATCTGATACCCCTGATCCTGTTGTGACTGATCGTCACGGCCGCGTGACTGTCCGTTATGGCATGGTCCATCGGCTTCCGTCGAGGTTGGACACCTGAGAGGGCAATTCCATCGGTTTGGCCGACGGGGCTGGACAGATGGTGTAGTTGTAGTGCCGAGGACAAGCCGTTCGTCCTATAACCGACTCGGCCCGCGTCCGCCATTTCGGGCAACGTGGGTCAAGGTGCAGAATTTAGAGGAAAGAACCGTGATGGTTCGGTTCTCCCGAGGAGGCCGCTCATGACCGCTCGCACCCCTGATGCCGAGCCGCTGCTGACCCCGGCTGAGGTTGCCACCATGTTCCGCGTGGACCCGAAGACGGTCACGCGCTGGGCCAAGGCAGGCAAGCTCACGTCCATCCGCACGCTCGGAGGGCACCGGCGCTACCGCGAAGCGGAGGTCCGTGCGCTTCTGGCGGGCATCCCGCAGCAGCGCAGCGAGGCCTGAACAACCGCATAACCGGGCATTTCCGGGCCCCCCAGCCCGGCTTTCGCCTGTATGGCTCCACCACGACGGGTGCCTGCCCCAACAGGCCATCACCGCTCGACATGGGTGCGTCGTCGATCGCGCTGGACTCCGCCGGGTCCAGCGCGATCTTTTTTATGCCCGCGTGACGGGTCGCCCACAGGGTGTTCGGGGCGGATCCGGACGGGGCTGAGGAGCGTCTTGACGGCCCGCGAGGGGTAGGGGACAGGGGGCGATCAGGTGGTCCGGGAATGGCCCGGACACAGGGTGCAATTGCACATATTAAATTGACCTGTTGTGAGGCAGGTGTAAGTTCCCCCACTCCCGGAGCGCCGCCGGTGACTCCCGTCACATGGTTCAACGCTTGTCGATTTCCCCGGAACTGCGGTAAGGGCTTACCGAGTTGATGATCCGTCGGGCTCCGCCGGTGGAGCCTCCCCGGTCGATGGCCCGGCCGGTGGCCCGGCGGGCGCCTGCTCCGCGGGCGCCTGCTCCGCGCGCGGCGCGGGCTCCATCGCCAGCCGCAGCAGCCGATGGCAGACGGGGCAGTGCCGGGTGAAGTGGCGGTAGCCCGAGGCGGCCGCCAGATGGGCCCTCAGGAGCGCCCTGGTCTCATGTTTCGCGGTCGTCGTCATGTGCCCGCACCTCCCGGCCACCCCCACGCCACCTTTTAGTCTGGGTACCGCCGGGTGCGGGGTGCCGTCAAGACGACCGAAGGCCCGGATCCTTGTGCGGATCCGGGCCTTCGCCGTTCTGCGGTCCTGACGGGATTTGAACCCGCGGCCTCCACCTTGACAGGGTGGCGAGCACTCCAAACTGCTCCACAGGACCATCAGTGACGCCCCACAGCCTGTTCGCTGTGTGCCTCGCTGCTGTGCGTCACAGACTCTACAGCAGGTCAGGGGGTGCGGTCGAACTCGCGCCCGCCCGGCCCGTCCCGGGCTGCCGGAGGCCGGGAGGGCGGCTACGGAGCCACCGCGTCGATGGCCTTCACGATGCGCTTGTCGGAGACCGGGTAGGCCGTGCCCAGGGCGTGCGCGAAGTAGCTGACCCGCAGCTCCTCGATCATCCAGCGGATCTCCAGCGCCTCGGCGGGCACCGGGCGGCCCGCCGGGAACTGCTCCAGCAGCCAGGCGTACTCGTCCCGCATCTCCTTCACCTTCGCCATCCGGGTGCGGTCCCGCTCGGCGTTGGTGGGGAGCTGCTGGAGCCGTCGGTCCACGGCCACCAGATAGCGCATGAGGTCCGGGAGGCGGCGTACGCCGTGCGCGGTCACGAAGCCCGGCGTCATCAGCTCCGAGAGCTGCTCCCGGACGTCCGCGAGGGACGGCAGCAGCACCGGGCTCTTGATGCCCTTGAGCCGGCGCTCACACGCCTGCCAGGCCGCCAGCACCTCCTGGACCTTCCGGACGGTGTCCAGCGTGGCGTCCGCGATGTCGGCCCGTACCGCGTCGAAGAGCTTGCGGAACGATTCCTCGTCCCACACCGGGCCGCCGCGGGCCGCGATGAGCCGGTCGGCGGCCGCGGAGACGCAGTCCTCGAAGAGCGCCGCGATGCTGCCGTGCGGGCTGCTGGAGAGCGCCAGCTTGGCCTGGTTGGTCAGCTTCCCCTGCGCGAACTTCGCCGGGTTGGACGGCAGCTGGAGCAGGATCAGCCGCCGGGTGCCCCGCCACATCGCCTGCCGCTGCTCGGGCTCGGTGTCGAAGAGCCGCAACGCCACCGACGCGCCCTCGTCCACCAGCGCCGGATACGCCTTGACCGGCTGGCCGCCGCGGCGGGTCTCGAAGGTGCGCGGCAGGGAGCCGACCGTCCACGAGGTCAGCCCGCCGCGCTGCTCGATGCCGGCGGACTCCTTCGAAGACTCGAACGCCTTGGAGATCGCGGCCCGGGTCTTCGGCTTCAGCCGCTGCTTGAGCGCCTCCAGGTCCTTGTCCTCGGCGAGCTTGCGGCGCCGCTCGTCGACCACCCGGAAGGTGATCTTCAGGTGGTCGGGGACCTTGGCCGGGTCCCAGTCCTCCGGCTCGATCCGCACCCCCACCATCCGGTGCAGCTCCCGGCCCAGCGCGGCCGTCAGCGGCTCCTGGAGCGGCACGGCGCCGTCCAGGAAGCGCTTGGCGTAGTTCGGCGCCGGGACGTAGTGGCGGCGCACCGGCTTGGGCAGCGACCGGATCAGCTCGGTGACCAGGTCCTCGCGCAGCCCGGGGATCTGCCAGTCGAAGCCGTCCGGAGTGACCTGATTGAGCACCTGGAGCGGGATGTGGACGGTCACGCCGTCCGCGTCCGCCCCCGGCTCGAACTGGTACGTCACCCTGAACTTGAGCTTCCCCTGGCGCCAGGAGTCCGGATACGCGTCCTTGGAGACGCCCTGTGCCCGCTCGTTGATGAGCATCGACTTCTCGAAGTTGAGAAGCTCCGGCTCGTCCCGGCGTTTGTGCTTCCACCACGAGTCGAAGTGCGCCCCCGACACCACGTGCTCGGGAATCCGCTGGTCGTAGAAGTCGAACAGCGTCTCGTCGTCCACCAGGATGTCGCGGCGCCGGGCGCGGTGCTCCAGCTCCTCCACCTCGCCCAGCAGCTTCCGGTTGTCGTGGAAGAACTGGTGGTGGGTGCGCCAGTCGCCCTCGACCAGGGCGTTGCGGATGAACAGGTCGCGGCTGGTCTCCGGGTCGATCCGGCCGTAGTTGACCTTCCGCTGGGCGACGATCGGCACGCCGTAGAGCGTGACCCGCTCGTACGCCATCACCGCGGCCTGCTTCTGCTCCCAGTGCGGCTCGCTGTAGGTGCGCTTGACCAGGTGCTGGGCCAGCGGCTCGATCCACTCCGGCTCGACCTTCGCGTTGACCCGCGCCCACAGCCGGGAGGTCTCGACCAGCTCCGCCGACATCACCCAGCGCGGCGGCTTCTTGAACAGCGCCGAACCGGGGAAGACGGCGAACTTGGCGCTGCGCGCCCCCAGGTACTCGTTCTTCTCGGTGTCCTTGAGGCCCACGTGCGAGAGCAGCCCGGACAGCAGCGAGGTGTGGATGTGGTCCGGCGCCGCGTCCTGCTCGGACAGCTGGATGTCCATCGTCTTCGCGACCGTACGCAGCTGGCTGTAGATGTCCTGCCACTCGCGTATGCGCAGGTAGTTGAGGTACTCATTGCGGCACATGCGGCGGAACGCGGACGAGGACAGCTCCTTCTGCCGCTCCCGGATGTACTTCCACAGGTTGAGGAAGGCCAGGAAGTCGCTCGACTCGTCCTTGAACCGGGCGTGCTGCTGATCCGCCTGCTGCTGCTTGTCGGAGGGGCGCTCGCGCGGGTCCTGGATGGACAGCGCCGCCGCGATCACCATGACCTCGCGGACGCAGCCGTTGCGGTCCGCCTCCAGCACCATCCGGGCCAGCCGCGGGTCCACCGGCAGCTGGGCCAGCTTCCGGCCCATCTGAGTGAGCCGCTTGCGCGGGTCCTTCTGCTTGCCGTCCAGCGCGTGCAGCTCCTCCAGGAGCTGGATGCCGTCCTTGATGTTGCGCCGGTCCGGCGGATCGATGAACGGGAACTTCTCGATGTCGCCGAGCCCCGCCGCGGTCATCTGGAGGATGACGGAGGCCAGGTTGGTACGGAGGATCTCGGCGTCCGTGAACTCCGGGCGGGTGAGGAAGTCGTCCTCGGAGTACAGCCGGACGCAGATGCCGTCGCTGGTCCGGCCGCAGCGGCCCTTGCGCTGGTTGGCGCTGGCCTGGGAGACCGGCTCGATGGGCAGCCGCTGGACCTTGGTGCGATGGCTGTAGCGGGAGATCCGGGCCGTGCCCGGGTCGATCACGTACCGGATGCCGGGGACGGTCAGCGAGGTCTCCGCGACGTTCGTCGCCAGCACGATCCGGCGGCCGGTGTGTCTCTGGAAGACCCGGTGCTGCTCGGCGTGCGACAGCCGGGCGTACAGCGGCAGCACTTCGGTGGACCGCAGCTGCTTCTTGTTCAGCGCGTCGGCCGTGTCGCGGATCTCCCGCTCGCCGGAGAGGAAGACCAGGATGTCGCCCGGCCCCTCGGCCTGGAGCTCGTCCACCGCGTCGCAGATCGCGGTGATCTGGTCCCGGTCGCTGTCCTCGCCGCCCTCCTCCAGCAGCGGCCGGTAGCGCACCTCGACCGGGTACGTACGCCCGCTGACCTCGACGATCGGCGCGTCGCCGAAGTGGCGGGAGAAGCGCTCCGGGTCGATGGTCGCGGAGGTGATCACGACCTTGAGGTCGGGGCGGCGGGGGAGGAGCTGGGCCAGGTAGCCGAGCAGGAAGTCGATGTTGAGGCTGCGCTCGTGGGCCTCGTCGATGATGATCGTGTCGTACTGGCGCAGCTCGCGGTCGGTCTGGATCTCGGCCAGCAGGATGCCGTCCGTCATCAGCTTGACGTGGGTGTCCGGGCTCACCTGATCGGTGAAGCGGACCTTCCAGCCCACGGACTCGCCGAGCGGCGTCCCGATCTCGTCCGCGATGCGCTCGGCGACGGTGCGCGCCGCGATCCGGCGGGGCTGCGTATGCCCGATCAGTCCCCTGACGCCGCGGCCCAGCTCCAGGCAGATCTTGGGGATCTGCGTGGTCTTCCCGGAGCCGGTCTCGCCCGCGACGATCACCACTTGGTGATCGCGGACGGCCGCGAGGATGTCGTCCTTCTTCTGGCTGACCGGCAGCTCTTCCGGATAGGTGACGTCCGGGACGGCGGCGCGGCGGTTCGCGACCCTCAGCTCGGCCCGCTCGACGTCCTCGGCGATCTCGCCGAGCACGGCCGCGCGGGCCTCGGGCTTGCGGATCCGGCGGGCGCCGTCGAGCCGGCGCCCCAGCCGCTGCTGGTCGCGCAGCATCAGCTCGGGGAGCCGCTCCAGGAGGGCGGACAGGGCGGGGGCAGGAGTCGTGGACATACGGACCCCAGGATCTCACCTCGGCAAAACGACTGGCGAACCATTTCCGCCGGGTGTTGTCCGGGCCACGTCGCGCGATATGCCGGGAGTGTCCCGTCTAGCGTGAGCGCATGGCGGACGACGACTCCCCGGAGGCCCGGTCCCCGTGGACCCGGTCCCCGGAGGCCCGGTCCCCGGAGGCCCGGTCCCCGTGGACCCGGTTCAAGCACAGCCCGTTCTTCCCGGCCACGGTCATCGTGCTGATCATCTCGGCGGGCGCGGGGCTCTTCGCGGGCTCGTACACCTTCGCCTTCGCCAACCCCACCCCGCGCCAGATCCCCGTCGCCGTCGTGGTCACCCAGCAGGGCGCCGCCCCGCCGCAGCGCTTCGTCGCCGGGATGGAGAAGGCCCTGGACGCCTCGCTGCGGCTGCACCGCGAGCCGTCGTACGGCCGCGCCGCCCGGGCCGTCGAGGAGCAGCAGGTCTTCGGGATCCTGCGGACGCGCGGCCGCGGCGTCGAGCTGGATCTGTCCTCAGCCGCGGGCGCCAGCGTCGCCCAGGTGCTCGCCTCGGCCGGTACGAAGGTGGGCCGGGCGGTGGGCGTGCCCGTCGCCGTACGGGACCTGAAGCCGCTCCAGCCGGGCGATCCGCGGGGTCTGGCCGTCTTCTACATCTCGCTGGCCGCCGTGATCATGGGCTTCCTCGGCGCCGTCCAGCTGAGCGTCAACGCGGCCGAGCTGAACCCGGCCGAGCGGATCGCCTTCACCGTGGCGTACGCCCTGCTCGGCGGCTTCGTCATCGCCGCCATCGTCGACTGGGGGCTCGGCGCGCTGGACCTCCCCTTCGCCGGGTCCTGGGCGATCCTCGCCCTGACCATGCTCACCTCGGGGATGGTGTTCTCCATGTTCAACGTCCTGTTCGGACGCTGGGCGCTCATCCCCACCTGGGGGTTGATGGTCCTCCTCGGCAACCCGTCGTCGGGCGGCGCGGTCTCCTGGCCGCTGCTCCCGTCCCTGCTCGGCGCCATCGGCCGCTGGCTGCCGCCGGGCGCCTCGGTCAACGCCCAGCACACCGCCGTCTACTTCGGCGGACACCAGCACGGCTTCCCGTTCCTGGTGCTGGCCGGGTGGTCCCTCGTCTCCACCGTCGTCTTCTGGACCTGGCGCCACCGCCACCCGGGCGGCCGCCCGGGCAGGGCGACCCCATCCTCGTGAGGTCCTCGGGCGCCCGAACGCGAAAATCCCCCTCCTGGCCTCAGGAGGGGGATCTTTCATGGAGCGCCGAGCAGGCCTTGCACCTACATCTCTCGTTTGGAGACGAGCATCTTTCCTTAGACGACCGACGCATCAACTTCCGCCCCTCGGGGCGGCGTTGCAAGATCTACTTTACCCCATCCGGGGACCCGCCGCGCAATCCCCGTCACGCCGGGGCGCGGTGGTGTCGCGCCGCAGTTCGTCGTTGGTGCGCCGGGCCTCTTCGAGCTGGTCTTCCAGGGCGACGATGCGGCACGCGGCGTCGATCGGGGTGCCCTGGTCGACGAGCTGGCGGGCGCGGGCGGCGATGCGCAGCTGATGGCGCGAGTAGCGGCGGTGGCCGCCATCGGAGCGCAGCGGCGCGATCAGGCCGGCTTCGCCGATGGCCCGCAGGAAGGCCGGTGTGGTGCCGAGGAGGTCGGCGGCACGGCCCATGGTGTACGCGGGGTAGTCGTCATCGTCGAGCCGGTTGTGCTGTTTGTCTTCGGCCACTGACACCTCATCCGTCATCTCGTCGGTCGCGCGTCGAGGGGCCCTGGCGCCGAATCGGCTCCAGGGCCCCGAGGGGTTCAACACCGTTGTCCGCGTACCCGTCTGAGACGACAGGTGTGCGGGGATCGCGGATATCTGACCGGGGACCACCTTCCCTTCCGGGGCGTGCGGTACCCGAGCGGACTCAACTCTTCGCCCGGGCGATCCTGATGCTGTCCGCCTCCTTGTCGTCGGTGTCCTCCGCGCCTCATCGGGCGCCGTGACTACGACAGGGAATCTAACTCCGGCGTGCGGCCCATGTCTACAGTCACCACGATAGATTTTCCTGACCGTACAAGATCGAAGAACTGGCGTTCCCGCGCCAGGCAAGCGTGCGGAGCGGCAGAGCGGGCACACGAGCCTCTGCAAAGCGGCATATCCGATCCGACCTGGGGTGTACGCGTATGAACGGCACGAAGATCGCCAACACTCGGCCCACGGCCTCGACCGTGGTGCGGGGTGACAGCCCTGGCGGCATTCACCGTGCCCGCGCCGTCACCAAGGCCTTCACCAAGGGGCTCACTCCGCCCCCGGGGTCCGACGCGACCGACGCCATCCTCCTGGTGGTGTCCGAACTCGTCACCAACGCGCTGCGCCACGGCGGCGGCCGGTACACCCTCGAACTCTCCGCCGGTCCCGACACGGTGACCGTCGCCGTCAGTGACCCGAACCCGGCGGCGCCCCGGGCCCGTCCGCCCGACCTGACGACCGGCACCGGCGGCTTCGGCTGGCACATGGTCCAGCGTCTGGCCCGGGAGGTGACCATCACCCGCGGCCGTGGCAAGACGATCTACGCGAGCCTTCCGCGCTGACCGCACACGGCGGCCGGCGCGCACACACAAAAAATCCCTCCCCTGGCATCAGGAGAGGGATCTTTCATGGAGCGCCGAGCAGGCCTTGCACCTACATCTCTCGTTTGGAGACGAGCATCTTTCCTTAGACGACCGACGCATCAACTCCCGCCCCTCGGGGCGGCGTTGCAAGATCTACTCTACCCCATCCCGACGCCCCCGCGATCACCCCGCGGCCTCCGCCGTCCGCGCCAGCCGTAACGGGGCGGGGTCCCCGTTCGCCGCGCGATGGTCCTCCACCGCCTCCCGCAGCGCCGTGAGCAGTGCCTCCACCGCGGGGGCCCGTGTCGTCCCCGCCCTGAGCAGGGCGTGCACGCGGCGCGGCGGCCAGCCGCGGAGCGGGCGGGCCACCACCCGCGGATCGGGCCGCGGCGGCAGGGCCAGGCCCTCCGCGACGGCCGCGCCCACGCCGTGGGCGACCAGATCGTGGGCGGTGGCGGGGTCGTTGGTGATGGCGACGGTGCGTGGCTCGAAGCCCGCCCGGGCGCAGGCGGCGGTGAACTCGTCGCGCTCCTCGTCCAGCACCCAGGACTCGTCGGCCAGCGCGCTGAGGGGGATCGTCCGCAGGTCGGCCAGCGGGTGGTCGACCGGGAGCAGCACACAGCGCGGATCGCTGATCAGCGGGACGTCCACCACCTCGGCCTCGGGCGGGCCGGGCTCCGCCGCGGCGTCGGCGGCCCCGGGGTCGGTGCCGGGGCCTGCGTCGGGGGCCGTGTCGGGGGCGTCCGGGCGGGCTCCGTCGCGGACGCTCACCAGGGCCACGTCGGTCGTCCCGTCCCGCAGCGAGCGGTAGGCGTCCGGGGAGGTGGCCCGCTCCAGGACGACCTGCACATCGGGCCGGGCGGACCGCAGCCGGGCCACCGCGCCGGGCAGCAGCGAGGCGCAGGCGCTGTGGATCGCCGACACCCGCACCATGCCGCGCGCGTGGGCGGCGTACGTACGGAACTCGTCCTCGACGGCCCCCAGCGCGGACAGCACCACCTCGGCGTGCTGGGCCAGTCGGCGGCCCGCCGGGGTGAGCCGCACCCCGCGGCCCGACCGGACCGCGAGCTGGACGCCGATGGTGCGTTCCAGCGAGCGCATGCGGTAGCTGACGGCGGGCTGGGTGTAACCCAGTAATTCGGCGGCGGCGGTGTAGGAACCCGCGCGCGCCACGCCTGCTATGACCGCTAACTGATGGATGTCGAGCACATGAACACTGTAAAAGGTGTTTATGCATGCCGGGAAGATCCTTATTGGACGTAGGTCCCGGCGCCCTCCACACTCAAGGAGGCGGCCCGGTGACGGCCGCTGGTCAACCGGTTCGATAGCCGCGACTGCCGAACGGTCCGCGCACGACGGCGCGTTGCGGCCGCCACCTCCCGTTCCGACCAGGAGTGCGCGGGCTCGCCCCGCGATTCGAGTGCGCCGGGCCCGCCGAGCTTATTTTCGTATTCGCCGCCGCCTCCACCACCGACCACCCCCCATCATTCGGTGCGCTGCCGATCCAAACCTTGCGGGATTTCCCTAGAATTTTCCGCGGATTGGAATGGAACATGTCTGACAAAGACGGCTGGAACAGAATGCAACCGGTGCTCGCGCAGGGCGCCGTACAGCACCAGATGTCGCTGAACGAGACCTCCCATCCACCCCTTCCCTCCGTCGTGCGGGCCGTATCGGAAACCGCCGCCGAAGCCCACCGCACCCTGGACGCGCTGGGGTTCGGGCTGTCCGGGGCCATCGGCGAGCACCTGGGGGTGCCGCCCGGGGACGTCGCCGTCGGCCCGGGCTCCGGAGCGCTGCTCCAGCTGCTGTTCTCCGGCTTCACCGGACCGGACACCCACACCGTGCACGCCTGGCCGTCCTGGGAGGCGTACCCGATGATGGCGGCCAACGCCGCCTCCACCACCGTGCGGGTGCCGCTGCGCGACGAGACCCACGACCTGGAGGCGATGGCGGCCGCCGTCACCGACCGGACGCGCCTGGTCATCGTCTGCAACCCCAACAACCCCACCGGCACCGCCGTCGGCGAGGCGGCGCTGCGGCGCTTCCTCGACCTGCTGCCCTCCCACGTCACCGTGGTGCTCGACGAGGCGTACATCGACTTCGCCGATACCGACGCCGCCGCCGTCGCCCACGGCCTCGACCTGTACCGGGAGGACGAGCGGGTGTGCGTGGTGCGCACCTTCTCCAAGTCGTACGGCCTGCTCAGCCTGCGCGTCGGCTACCTCGTCGGACACGAGCGCACCCTCGCGCCGCTGCGCGGCGCCCTCACCTTCTACCGCGTCAGCGCGGCCGCCCAGGCCGCGGCGGTCGCCGCGCTCGCCGAGTCCGCCGAGATCCGCCGCCGGTGCGAGGAGACCGCCCGCGAGCGGGAGCGGCTGTACGGCGTCCTCACCGAACAGGGCTGGCAGGTGACGCCCAGCCAGGCCAACTTCCTGTGGCTGCCGATGGCGTCCGGCGTCGAGCGCTTCACCCAGTTCTGCGCGGACCACGGCGTGCTGGTGTGCGGAAAGCCCGGCGAGGGCGTACGGGTGACCATCGCCGAGGCCGCCGCGAACGACGCGTTCGCGCTGCTGGCCGCGAAGGCGCGCGACGCGGACGGGCCCACCGGAGGGGCGGCCCCGGCCGGCGAGGAGACGCCGTGAGCGCCGCCCCGCACACCACGGTGACCGCTCCCGCGGATCCGCTCTCCGCCGCCCACCCCACCCTCGCCCGCCTGCTGCGCGACCTCGAATCCCGCTGGCCGTCCGACGGCGAGCGCGTCCACCGGATATCCCGCTACGCCCTGCTGCCCGCGGGCAAACTGCTGCGCCCGCTGCTGCTCGTGGAGTCCGCCCGGGCCGTGGGCGGCGGCTACGAGGAGAGCCTGCCCGCCGCGCTCGGCGTGGAGTACCTCCACGCCGGGTCGCTGGTCCACGACGACGTCATCGACGGCGACGCGCTGCGCCGCGGCCGCCCGACCGTCGTGGCGCGGTACGGCGTCGCGGACGCCGTCGTCACCGGCGACGCCCTGATCATGGGCATGTTCGCCGCCGTCGCCGAGTGCGCCGACCAGGGCCTGCCCGCCGACCGGCTGCTGGACGCCGTACGGGTCCTCGCCCGCGCCGGGGTCGACCTGTGCCGCGGCCAGGCGATGGAGGCCGAGCTGTGCGGCGACGCGGCGTGCGGGCTCGACCGCTACCTCACGATGATCTCGCTCAAGACCGGCGCCCTCTTCCGCGGCTCCTGCCACGCCGGGGCCCTCCTGGGCGGCGGCGACGCCACCGCGCAGCGCGCCCTCACCGGCTACGCCGAACACCTCGGGCTCGCCTTCCAGATGCACGACGACCTGCTGCCGTACACCAGCGAAGCGGCGGCCACCGGCAAGTCCGCGCTCAGCGACACCGCCAACGGACGACCCACCTTCCCCGTGCTCATGGCGTACGAGCGGGCCGACGCCGCCGAACGCGACGCCCTGCGCACCGCGCTGCGGGGCACGCTGCCCGCGCCGGACGCCTTCGACGCCGTACGTCGCGTCCTGGACTCCACCGGCGCGCTGCGGGCCGCGCGCGAGCGCACCCGGGCGGAGGTCGCCCACGCCAAGAACTGCCTCGCGGAACTCCCGCCGACCGAGGGCTGCGCCGTGCTCGCCGCCATCGCGGACTTCTCCGCCGACCGGGAGCGGTGACCGTGTCCGGGGCGCTCGCCACCAGGCTGGCCACCGGCTGCGGGGCGCATCTCCAGACCTGGCGGCCGTACACCCTCTCCTACCCCGGCCTGGTCGGCATGGCCGGAGCCGCCCTGGCCGACGGCTCACCCTCCCCGGCGCACCTGTGGGCCGCCTGGGCCGCACCCACCCTGAGCTGGATCGCCGGGCACTACCTCGGCGACTACTTCGACCGCGACCTCGACGCCATCGGCAAACCCCAACGCCCGATCCCCTCAGGGCGGCTGAGCCCCCGCGCGGCCGTGGCCTCCGGAATCCTGTGCGCCCTCGCGGCCGCCGTCGTCACCGCGCTGGCCGCCTGGCCCGCGCTGCTGCTGGTCGCGGGCGGCATGGCGGGCATCGTCGCGTACAGCAAGGTGCTCAAGGGCCGCGGGCTGTCCGGCAACGCGGTGCGGGGCGCGCTGACGGCCCTCACCGTCGTCTTCGGGGCGATGACGTCCGGAACCGAACCCCGGTGGCCCGCCGTGCTGCTGGCCGCCCTCGCCTTCTGGGCCCACGACACCGCGTCCAACCTCGTCGGCACCCTCCGCGACGTCGAAGGCGACCGCAGCGGCGGCTACCACACGCTCCCCGTCCTGCGCGGCGTCCGCTACGCGGCGCGCACCGCCGCCCTGCTGTACGCGGCCGCGATCGTCACCGCCGCGGCCTGCGTACCGCTCACCGCCCCCGCCGGACGGACCGCCTTCGCCGCCCTCCTGCTCGCCGCGGCGGCCTGCGGCATCGGCGCCTTCACCCCGCTGCTGCGCGCCGCGGCCGCGCTGACCCCCGTACGGGCGCTGCGGGCCCACGAGGTCCTGGTCGCCGAACGCCTCGTCCTGGCGGGCGCGGTCCTGTCCACGGGCTGGGGCCCGGCCCCGGCCCTGGCGCTGCTGATCCCGCTGCTGACGCTCAGCGTCCTGACCCAGGCGAGGCTGCGCGCCCGCCACGAGTTCCCCCCGGACGGCTGGGACGCGAAGCGGCCTCCCGCCACGGCCGACGGCACCGCCCCCCGCCCGACGGCCGCCGCGAGCGCGGCCCTCCGCGCCGCACTACGGAAGGACCGTCCGAGCCCATGGTGACCTCACCCTCGGAACCCTCGACACCCTTGACCGGCCGAATCGACGCCGCCGTCGCGGCCGGTGCCGAGGCGCTCTTCGCCCGGCGGCGGCCGGACGGGGTGTTCGCGCCCGGCGCGGCGGAAGACCGGTTCTCCCCGGCGAACACCGCCGTCGCCCTCATCGCCCTGCACCTCGCCGAGAAGCCCGGAACCACGGACCCGCTCCTCACCCGCGGCGTCGACCGGCTCGTCGCGGCGCAGCGCGACGGCGGCGGGTGGGCCATGCGCGGCGTGCCCGACGAGGTGCTGACCACGGCCGTCGTCACCGACGCGCTCGACCTGGTCGCCCCGCGCCGCGCGGCCCACGCCGTGCGCGCCGGGCGGCAGCGGCTGGCGGG
>NZ_RIBZ01000149.1:0-3713 GCF_003721215.1 Streptomyces botrytidirepellens | reverse complement strand
ATCGCGCCGGTAGGCGGTGGTGGCGAGAGCCGCCCGGACGGCCTTGCGGTCGCGGCGGTGAATGGCGGTCTGGAACGCCTTCCGGATGCCGGGCTTGGCCCAGAGGGTCACGCTGCGGCTGTAGACGGGGTATCCGTTGTCGCGGTCACTTGTCTTGAGGACGCCCTTGCGGACGGCGGCGCGGTCGTCGACCAGCAGCCGGGCAGGGTTACCCGCGCGGAGCGGACGGACACGGCGGTGATGGTCTGTACGGGACAGCAGAGCCTCCATGGTGAGGGTTCGAGTGCGGGTCGGTGCCAGCCGTGGCAGCGGGAGGGGAAGCTGCGTCGGACCGTGACCAGCAGATGTGACTGTGCTTCGGGCCAGGGTTAGGCCCGCAAGCGTCAGGGAACATAGGCCCGGCCTCGCTCCGCACGGATACGGAAATGGCCCCTGGCCCCGCGCCTCGTGCGGGACCAGGGGCCGGGGACAGAGCGTCAGGGCGTGGGCGGCATGCGCGACCAGATCCGGTCGGGCAGGGGGTGGTGGAGGCGCCAGGTGATCGCCATCGGTTTGCTGCCGGTGTGCCGCTCGTAGGTGGCCGGGCCGAGCAGGACCCACGGCATTGCCTTGCCGGTCGCGGTGTCCTTGCTGTCCCGCATGAACAGCAGCACGTGGCTGCCCTGCTGCGCGTGTTTCTGGTAGCGCTGTCCGGTCGGAGAGTGGGGCGCGGTCGCGTTCTGCGACTCCCAGTGGAAGCGGGTCCGGCTGATGGCGTAGTCCTTGTAGCGCACCGTCGGGGAGAAGTCGCGCTCGCTCTTGTTCAGGGTGATCAGCAGGGCGTCCGTCCTGTTCGCCTCGTCCCACAGCACCCCTTGGGCGAAGAAGCCGGGCAGTTGCCCGCCGAGCCGGGCCACGCCCATGGCGGCCAGGATCTCGGAGCGGTTGTAGGCGTGGTGGACGTTCAGCGGGAGGTGGACGTGCGCTCCCGTCAGCGGCCGCTGCGGGAGCATGCGGGGGCTGTTCATGAGGTAGGTGAGGAGCTGGCCCAGCTCGCTGCGCACCTGCTGCTGGCCCTGCAGCGAGGCGAGACCGGCGGCGTAGGAGGTGAAGCCGCCCTTGTCCCACAGGATGAAGAACAGCATGCGGGCCAGCCTCTGATCCCACTCGGTGAGGTCGTCGTAGGCGGGGGCGTCGTCGGCAGTGAACTCACGGTAGGCGGCGGCGCGTTCGGTGTCGTCGATGTGCAGGAAGCTGTGCATGCGCTTGAGCAGCCCCGCCTCGCCCGGGAGCGGTGTGGTGGGGGTGGGCAGCAGATCGGCGCGCCGCAGGATCGTCGTCCACGTGCTGGAGCCCCGGTATACGTCGGCCACGTCACGGCCGGTGGCGGTGAGGAACTCCGCCAGATCGAGCGTTGCGACCGTTTGGGCTTCCTGCACCAGCGTCTGTGCAGTCACTCTCGACGGCACAGCAGCAGAATCGGGGGTGCGGGCGGGCGTGGAGGCCGAAGCCGGGGTAGGAGCAGAGGCAGGGTTCGTCATGGGTCAGCTTCCTTTGAGCAGCGGGAATGTGAATGAGCACGCCGGGCAACGAGGGAGGGCGGGGGCTGGTCTGGTTGATGCGCCCCGCTCGCTGTCGGCCGGTGAAGCAAGACCTTGGCCGCTGCCCGGCCAACACCCGCAAAGCACAGCCCGCCCGCGGCACCTCGCCGGCCACCCCCTCCGGGCGGCCAGCGCACACGCCGGGCCCAAGGGTGAGGAGCTTGTCCCGGGGGGGAGACGAGCATGCAAGCCCGCTCGGCGGTGGGTACGGCTTCCCGGAGCGCGGGCGGTCCGGGTGACACAAACCGCGCGACGCCCCGCCGGGCGGCGGTGCGTCCCGGCACACGGCGATGCGGTGGAGGGTCGGCGCAGCACGGCGTGCCGGGGCCGGGTTGCTGCGAAGCGGAGGCCGTGAACCGACGGGCCCACCTGGTGGATTCCGTAGCGCGGGCGAGTTCCGGAACGGGGCGCGGTGTTCTTCACGGTGCGGGGCCGTTGGCGGGTGCCACTCCCTCAACCGGGACCTGGAGCGGAGAGGGGAGAACGACGAACGCCCCCGCAGCCGGGCTTGGCTGCGGGGGCGCTGGTAGTGGCCAGTGACTGTGAATACGGCAGGGTCGCGGGGCGCGAGGGGCCGCGCGGCGCGGAAGGCTTACCCTCCGGAGGGCACTGGGTCCCCAGCGGGTAGGCGCGCCCATTCAAGGGACCGCGCGGCCAGCGCTCCACCCTCGTCGAAGGTGACGCGGACCCCATCGGTGTAGGTCCGGCTTCTCAGAGTCAGTCTCACCCCGGTCGCCCGG
The DNA here is from genome assembly GCF_003721215.1 of Streptomyces botrytidirepellens. Lineage (NCBI taxonomy): Bacteria > Bacillati > Actinomycetota > Actinomycetes > Kitasatosporales > Streptomycetaceae > Streptomyces > Streptomyces botrytidirepellens. The sequence goes on along the minus strand of NZ_RIBZ01000149.1, from coordinate 1,393 downwards.
ACGGTGCCGACCCGGCCCGTAGCTAGCTGAAACACGCGCTCCCCTTTACGGAAAGTGAGATCAACGGCGGACAGACGCCGAACCTGGAACTCCACGCGTCGTTCCCGGCTACCGAGGACGGGGAGCCTACAGGCAGTCTCACGCGCGGTTACGCGATCAACGGCCTCCACACGGACGATCTCACGCTTGGTAGTGGTATTGACGACAGTCCACACACCGACCCCGGAACTCTCGGGACTAGCGTTGGTCGGCTGCGGTACGGCAACTGCAGCGGGAATTAACGACCGGTCAGACATAGACGTCACCTCTCTTTACAGAATGGGAGAAAACAGGAAAGAGGGCCGGGTGCGGATCGCGTCGCCCATCGGCGCGGGCTGAACAGCCACCCGGCGAGCCCGGCACACNCCGGCGAGCCCGGCACACGGGCACCATCACGGGCCGCTCATCTAGCAGCACAACCCGCCATCGCCCACCTCCAGATCACGGCAGGGCCCGGCGGACCGGCCCGCAGGCTCCGCACTGGCGGCACCGGCGGGCAAGGCCAGACCGGGCTACTCGTGCACGTCGTCCGCGCAGAGGTACAGCAGCTGGGCGCGGAGTCGGAGACCGGTCGGCGACAGGAGGTAGCCGTTTTCGAAGTCGGCCTCATCCAAGACGTGTTGGTAGCCAGCGCGTTTCATCAGGTCGCGGACCTGGCGCCCGCGTTCCCCCTCCGCGTTCTGGATGCCGAGCGATACCAGGGCTGCCAGGACGCCGCCCGGGCGCAGGAAGCGGTGGGCGTGCAGGATGTGGTCGACGGCCAGGTTCCGGCGGTAGGGCGGGTACATGACCACGGCGTCGTACACCGGCTCGCTGGAGACGGTCAGGAAGTCCGCGGCGCGCACATGCCTCGCAATCCCGGCGCGCGTGATCTCGGCTGCCCTGTGATTGTCGATCTCGTAGCAGTCCATGACACACCCTCGGTCCGCGCCTTCCGCCGCGAGAATGCCGTGGCCTGCGGAGGGCTCGAGCACCTGCCAGCCCTTCTGCGGCTGGAGCGGCAGGTTGTCCCACATCAGTTCTGCGATCGACTGCGGGCAGGAAACCACTCCGCGGTCGGGGCGGTTCACCGCGCTCCGGCGGGTGAGGATCTGGCCGATCAGTGGTTCGGCCTGGCCGAAGGGGTACAGGTCGGCGAACATGTAGCCCTCGTGGCGGCGGCTCCAGCAGGCGCCGGAGCGCGTGAGGACCTTGTGGACTCCCTCCGCGACAATCGGGGCGGCCTCCTCCTGCAGGCGGACCAGGGGCCCGTCACAGACGGCGCGTTCCAGCTCCCGGCACACGGCCTTGGAAATCTGCATGATGTTCCTCGTGGTAGGTAGGGTTCGGGTCTTTACGGCCAGCCCGGGCCCGG
>NZ_RIBZ01000147.1:0-3494 GCF_003721215.1 Streptomyces botrytidirepellens | reverse complement strand
CGGTGATCAGGAAGCCGTGGGTGTTTCCGCCGCGTCGGATGTACGTGAAGGTGTCGGTGCGGGTGCCGTCGGTGAAGGACAGAGCACGGGCGAGACGAACCTGGGTGCCTGGCTTCAAGTGCTTGCGCAGGAAGTCGCGTTGTGCGTGATAGTGGCGGCAGTGAGCACGCCAGGTGAGCGCGTCCTCGTGTGTGGTCGGGGTCAGCGCGTTAAGCACGGACTTGGGCGCCTTATGGTCGCCGGGCAGACAGTTCTCGTCCATGTCCTTGTATCCGAAATTGTAGTAGGGGTCGCGGGTCCAGCGAGTCAGCGCGACGTACGCGGTGACCTCACTGGTGGTTTGGTCGCGGACGGCGGCGTAGAAGACGCCTTCGACGGTGCCGTTCGCGATGATCTTGTAGCGGGAGTCGAGTTTGGCCGCGAAGTGTTCCGCGTTGGTCTCGGCGTTCTTCTCGCGCCGGTAGAACGTCCATCCCATGGGGTTGCCTCTCGGTCAGGGGCCGGTTCCGTGGACCGGCCGCTGGTAGAGCGTGGGATGAGGGGGGGCAAGGGGCGCAATGGCGGCGACGCGGGCCTGTTGGCTTACGTGAACGGCCCGCATCCGGAAGCGTGTGCCGGAGCGGGCCGTGGAAGGGCGGTGTGCGCGGTCAGCTGAGATTCTGGGTGCTTCACACGACCTGGCAGGAATTCCCGGACTCTAGGCGGGGGAGCACGTCAATGGGCGCAGTGGTCGGGGCGCTTGGGGTAGGGCTTGATCTCCGGATATCCGAGGGTGATCCGATTGCGCTCGCGTTGGTTCCTTCCCAGCCGGAACACGTACCGATGGGCACCCCGGTGGCGAACGTTGCGGGCACCTACCGCGTGCAAGGCATCTCGCAGCCAGAAGGCCGGATTGCAGCCGGCTCGGGGCGCTGGGGCTCCGAGCGACATGAGCTTGGCTTCGACGTATTCGTGCCCTTGCTCCTGCTTTCTGACCTTCTGGGCTGCACGGTCGTTGAGGACGGTTCCGTCGGGCAGCAGCTTGATCGTGCGTGCGGCGGCACGGCCAGTGTAAGCCGCATTCGAAGCTTGATAAATCGTACCTATATGCCCAATTGCAACCAGTTCGCCCTTATTTGTCCTACGTGGAACGGGGTCTGCGAAGGAGACCACACCCCGGACATCCGAGGCGAGCAGTTCATCGAAACAGCGGGCAAGGAACCAGCTTTCGGTGCCGGGCATTCGTCCAGGAGAACGAAGCGTGAGCACTCCAGGCTAGCCACGTTGGCTTCGAGCTCGGGCAGGGCGCGCTCGAGTACGGCCCTGCTGACGGACAGTCCAAACACGGCCACCCCGCTCAGACGCGGCTCGCCGTCGGCGATATTGAACAGGCCGAACGTCTTCTTGGCGGACGTAGGAACCGGAGTAGTGATGCCGAAGTACGAACTCTTTGGCCGTGCGGACGGCGAGCGGCTCCAGTTGGAAGCAGCGCGGATCAAACCCTCCGGCACTCGTATGACGCCATGAATGCCGTCGATCCTGCCACCGCTGACACCATGGCGTCGCCGTGGGGAGCTCGCCGAGGTTGTCGGTCGGCAGCGGCAGGAAGTCCTGGACTGCTGGCGAAGGCATGCAGACGGGAGCAGGCGGGGTGCTGGGCATGCTGAGCACGAACGTCTCCTGAGGGTGTTGGAGGGGCCTGGACTGTGGCGTCATGCGGCAGGTCGTCGCCGGACGCGGGCCGGAGCCGGTGCGGGCGGAGCAGTGGCGCGCTGACGCGGGGGGGCCGGAGGGCCCACGCCATCGCGGCGCGCCTCTGCCGGCAAGATGGCGCCGTGGCCGTTCTCCAGCCATTGCTGGATGGTGGCCAGGCGGTCTGCTAGCGGTGCAACCGCGAGGAGGNATGGTGGCCAGGCGGTCTGCTAGCGGTGCAACCGCGAGGAGGTGGGAAGGATGACGGCCCGCAACCGACGGGGCTGCGGGCCGTGGCGTCCGGGCCTGTCAGGCGACCAGGGCTCAGGGGCTGTCGCCCCGGTGGACTGCGCCGGGGCGCGGGTGGTGGCCGGAGCCGCTGGTCTGGAAGAGTTGCAGTCCGAGCGCAAGGCGAAGGGTCAGCTGGAACTGGGCCCCTTCGGCGCCTCCTCTCCGTCGGCTGCGGCGTCCTCAGACCGTCCCTGCTCCGCTGCTTCGGCGGTGTTCACGCTGGCAGGCTTGTACCAGGCGTATGCACTGGCCAGGTTTGAGCCAGGGCCAGCACGGCGAGGACGGCGGTCCAGGCCGGGGCCGCTGCTTTGGCCAGGCTCATGGCGGAGGCGGCGGCGAGCAGCAGACCCGAACTCGTCAGCAGACGGCTGTTGCGCGTGCTGCGTCCCGTGTTGCCTCTCGGGCCATAGAACTGTCAGGAAGCGGCGCGTCACGCCGCAGGCCCCACCCTTATCCGGCAGGGCCTGCGGTATGGGTGGGACGGTGGTCGGGCGTGGTGTCGGCCAGGTAGGGCTGGTGGGAGCTGAAGGCGTGTTCAGGTCACGGGGGACACTGCGTCGGGGTTGACCGCGGTCTACCAGCTCGCCCGCGACACGGTGCGGAGCAGATGAGCGAGCGAAGGTTCCTCGAAGGGCCCGAGCGGGGGTTGTACCTTCCCTTCGCTGTGCAGTTCCAGCAGTTGCTCGCCCAGATGGGCGAGTTCCTCCGCCTGCTGTTCTGAGATGCGCACGTCACGCTCGACGAATCCTGTGATCGCTATGAGCTGGGCAAGGGATTCTTGATCGTATCCGGCTGGCAGCGTCAAGCATTCGGGCGGGATGCGATGGGCTGCGCAGCGGGCGATGACGGAGGGCGGACACGAGATGACCCGCTGGCGTTCCGTGAAACGTATCCGTCTTCCGCCGCTCGGAAGGTGTGGGCGATGTCCGGGTCGACTGCACCGCCCGGCCTAGTTTCCCGCATGTAGAGACCTGCCTCGTTTTGGTTGGGTTGTTCGGTGTCCTGGCGTGGTTCGTGCAGGCCTGGGGTGGCGGGCTCCTACGTACGGCGTGGTGTCGACCACTCGACGTCATCGAGGAGGGCGCCGATCCGGCAGGCCATGTAGCGGTCGGCGATGGTGAGCCAGCGGCGGGCGTGAACGGGCAGGTTGGCGGCCGGGTCGGCGTCCAGACTCGTCTCGGCCCACTGGACTCGGTTGACGACGCGGTGGGCGTGGGCGCGTACCGCGTTGCTGCGGTGGCTCCGGCCGAAGGGGATCGTGCCGCGCATCCAGTGCGCGCGGCTGATGTCGTCACACGCCAGACGGCTGGCTCGGACGAGAGGTTCGAGATCGACGGCGCCGCTTTCCGTGTGCTCCCGGTGCGCGGTCGCGCACGATGGGGTCGGACGAAGTCGGTGCCTGCCGGTGGCGGATGTCGGTCGTGGCCGGTCGAGGTGTCAGGCGTTAAAGCCTAGCTGTGTTGTCCGAAGAGGTTGGTGATGCGGCTGGCTGGGGTGTGGCCGCTGATTCCGGTGTGGGGTCGGTGGTAGTT
>NZ_RIBZ01000150.1:0-6398 GCF_003721215.1 Streptomyces botrytidirepellens | reverse complement strand
GCCGGGCTGGCGCTGACGGCCGCCGCGCTCGCGGCCGCGGCACCGTCCGGTCAGGGATCCTCGCGCCCGGAGCCCTCCCCCGCCACCGCGGCCGGGGGCCGGTACGAGCCACCACGCCCCGCCGTGGTGTCCGCGCCGGTCCGGATCGCCGACGCGGCGGCGGTGCGGCTTCTGCACCCCGGCGACCGGGTGGACGTGCTGGCCACACCCGCGCCCGACACCGTCCGGCAGCGCGGGTCCGATGCCGCGGCGCGGATGGTCGCCCGCGGGGTCCGGGTGGCCTCCGTCCCCGGTCTCCGGGACGGCGGCCCGGCGGACGGCGGGGCGCTGGTGGTGCTCACGGTGCCGCGCGCGGCCGCCGCCGCGCTCGCCGGGGCCGAGGCCACCTCACGTCTGGCGGTGACACTGTGCCGCTCCTGACACCCGTGCCTCACCTCTTGGGCCTGCTCGGCGCCGGTGTAGGTTGCGGAACCGTCCGCTCCAGCACCGTCGCGGCGAGAGAAAGGCAGTGGGTTGAGCGAAGAGAAGAGGACCGAGACGCAGGAGAAGGAGAGCGTCTGGGAGGGCTTCAAAGCCTTCCTGATGCGCGGCAATGTGATCGACCTCGCGGTCGCGGTCGTCATCGGAGCCGCCTTCACTTCCGTCGTGAACTCCGTGGTGAAGGGCCTGATCAATCCCATAGTGGGCGCCTTCGGAACGAAGGACTTGGAGAAGTACCGCTCCTGCCTCGAGGCGCCCTGCGAGACGAACGCGGCGGGCGAGGTGGTGCACGGCATCCCGATCATGTGGGGCAGCATGCTGTCGGCCGTGCTGACCTTCCTCATCACCGCGGCGGTCGTGTACTTCCTGATGGTGCTGCCGATGTCGCGCTATCTGGCGCGCAAGGCCGCCAAGGAGCAGCAGGCCGAGGAGGAGCAGGCGGAGACGGAGGCCGAGGAGATCACGCTGCTCCGCGAGATCCGGGACGAGCTGGTGGCCCGCCGCGAAGGCAGCCCCATCCCCTAGCCGAGCGCCTGATCGGCATCGTGCGCCGTCAGGGCTTCCGGCCTGGGGCCTCTCGCCGTCAGAGGTGGTGGGGCGGCTTCTCGTCCAGGAACCGGGCCAGGTCCGCGGCGCTGTCGGCGCCCTGCCCGCCGGGAACCCGCTCACCCCACCCGCGGTCCGTATCGTCCGTGGACGGCTGCGCCAGAGGATCGTCGAAGATCAGCGCGGCGGCGGGATCGCGCGGTCCAGGGGCGGGGGCGGTGCTCATGGCTCAAGAGTACGACCGCGGCAGCGGTTCGGTGTACCGGCCGAGCTCGTCGTGCCACCACAGGTCCCGGCCGGGCTTCCAGGAGACCGGGCGGGAGAGGCGGTGCACGACCAGCACGTTCCGGACGCCGGGGCAGCCGGTGAGCGCCCGGTCGACAAGCTGCTTGAGGGGCTGCTGCTCCCCACAGCGCTGTTCCCCGTCCGCGGTGATGACGATCTTGGCGTCCATCTCCCTGATGCGGTCGCGCAGTTCATGCGGGCGCAGCCCCACCGGCAGGCTGCCGCGGACGACGTCCAGGCGGCCACAGGCGAGCGTGGCGATCACGGACTCGGGCACCAGCGGCAGGTGGACCGCCACCCGGTCGCCGGCCCGGACTCCGAGCCGGGTGAGGGCGGCGGCCGCCCTGGCGGCCTGGTCGAGCAGCTCGGCGTGGGTCAGCTCCTCGGTGCAGTCGGGCTCACTGACCCACCGGAGGGCCACCCGGGAGGTCTGCCGCGTGGCGGCGGCCAGTGTCGGGAGCTCCTCCGTCCGGGAGGTATGGGGCACGGCGGTCTTCCTTGAGGCGGGGACGAACGGCATACCGCACAGCCTGCTGTCAGGTCATCAACATCTGATGAACGCCCGCTATATGAGGCGACGATGGTCCGGCGCGCGCCGTCCGGAGGTGCTCGCGAGGGCCCTTGCTCCGGGGCCGGGCACGCCTCGTTGTACGACCATGACACGAGTCGCCGTGCTACGCATAGCGCTCATGGATACCGAGCGAACCACCCACGAATCCCCGCACACCGGCCGGGCCGACGCCCTGACAGACGTACCCGGGCTGCGCGTCGGCCATGCGCAGCGCACCGGAGGCGGATGGCTGACCGGAACGACCGTCGTGCTGGCCCCCGAGGGCGGCGCCATCGCCGCCGTCGATGTGCGCGGCGGTGGGCCGGGCACCCGGGAGACCGATGCCCTCGATCCGCGCAATCTCGTCCAGCGCGTGGAGGCCGTCGTGCTGACCGGCGGCAGCGCGTTCGGCCTGGACAGCGCCTCGGGGGTGGCCGCCTGGCTGGAGGAGCACGGCCGCGGCTTCCGGGTCGGTCCCGATCCGGCGCAGGTCGTCCCGGTCGTCCCGACGGCCGCCCTCTTCGACCTCGGCCGGGGCGGTGACTGGCGGGCCCGGCCGGGCGCGGCCCTGGGCCGGGAGGCCGCCGAGGCGGCGGCCGGTGCGGAGCCTGGCGCACCGGTCGGGCAGGGCAATCTGGGCGCGGGCACGGGCGCGGTGGCCGGTGGGCTCAAGGGCGGCACGGGATCGGCGTCGCTGGTGCTGCCGTCCGGCATCACGGTGGCCGCGCTGGTGGCGGTCAACGCGCTCGGATCGGTGGTCGATCCGCGGACCGGCGTGCTGTACGGGCAGGGGTACGAGCCGTCCGGGGACGGCGGGCCCTACCGCCCCGGCGGAGAGGAGCACGCGGAGGCGGTGCGCCGCCTGGCCACCGCACGGGCCGAGTCGGAGCGGCGCCAGGCCGCGTCCGTACAGCCTCCGCTGAACACCACCCTGGCCGTGGTCGCCACCGACGCCGCGCTCACCCGGGCCCAGGCGCACAAGCTCGCGGGCACGGCGCACGACGGTCTGGCCCGGGCGATCCGGCCGGTGCACCTGATGTCCGACGGTGACACGGTCTTCGCCCTGGCCACCGGCGATCGGCCGCTGGCGCCGGAGGAGAGCGGGGGCGATGCGGGGGACCCGGCGTTCGGGGTGCACCGGGAGGCCGGAGCGCTGAACGAGGTGCTGGCTGCGGGAGCGGACGCGCTGACCCGTGCCGTGGTCAAGGCGGTGCTGGCGGCGGAGGGGGTGAACGGCCCGGGCGGGGTCTTCCCCGCGTACCGGGATCTGTACGACGGACCGTTCTGAGCGGACGACACCAAGAAGGTCGAAAGGGCCCCGAGGGACCGAGGACTGAGAGGGAGGGGATCACCTTGGACGCCGATCTGCTGATTGTCGGCGGCGGTCCGGCGGGCTGTGCGGCCGCCGTGATGGCGGCGAGCGTCGGGATGCGGTCCGTCCTCGTCGAGTCGGGCGGTGCGCTGTGCGGTGCGCTGCGGCGCATCCCGGTGGTGAGCAACGTCCTGGGCTTCACCACCGGCCCCGGGCTGGCGGCGGCGGTCGAGGCCGACGTGGCACGGTGTGCCCTCTGCCGGGTCGAACTCGGGCGGCGTGCCACGCGGGTCGACGCGTTCGAGGACCGGGTGGAGGTGACGGTCGAGGGAGCGAGGGCAGCCGGTGCGCGGCTGTCCGCTCCATATGCCGTCGTCGCCACCGGGGTCGGGCCGCTGGCACCCGCGGCCGCCGGGTGGCTCGCGGGAGCGGAGGGCCGTGAGCTCCCCCGGCTGTGGGAGGCGGATGCCGCGGCGCTCACCGGCCGCACGGTTCTCGTGCTCGGCGCGGACCGCCCGCTGGGCACCCTCACCCGGGCCCATCCGGAGCTGCGGGCCCGGTGCCTGGTCGCTCATCCGCCCGAGGACGCCTACAAGACCGAGGAGGTCGGGCAGGACGCCCGGGTGGAGCTGGTGGCCGTGCGGCGGCTGGAGTTGGGGCCACCGTCGGCGCCGCTGCGGGCCGAGGCGCTGACGGCAGCGGGCGAGCGGTGTGCCCTCACGGCCGACCTGGCGTTCCTGAATCTGGGCAGCGCCCCGGCGCCGCCCGGCGGGTCCGTCGTCACCGCCGGATCCGGATACTGCCCGCCGGGGCGCCAGCATCCGAGGATCCGCACCGCCGGTGATCTGCGCTCCGCCCGCTTCCAGCGGATCGCGACCGCGATGGGCTCAGGCAGCGAGGCCGCGCTCAGCGCCTACTACGCTGCGCGCGGCCTCGCCACGGATGGGATGGGGGGTGACTGAGATGGGGTCAGACCGCGACCGCCACCTTCTCCTCGTCCCCGGTGGCGCCCTTCGCGGAGGCGTCACCACCGGCCGGGGCCGTGGCGCCGGCCTCCGCCTTCTTCCGCAGCCCCTTGAGGAAGATCACCAGTCCGGCCGACACCACCGTGCCCGCCAGGATGGCCAGCAGGTAGAGGAACGGCTGGCCGATCAGCGGGACCACGAAGATGCCGCCGTGCGGGGCACGCAGCGTGCAGCCGAAGGCCATCGACAGCGCACCGGTGATCGCGCCGCCCACCATCGAGGAGGGGATCACCCGCAGCGGGTCCGCCGCCGCGAACGGAATGGCGCCCTCGCTGATGAAGGAGGCACCCAGCACCCAGGCGGCCTTGCCGTTCTCCCGCTCGGTCTTGGTGAACAGCTTTCCGCGCACGGTGGTGGCCAGGGCCATCGCCAGCGGCGGGACCATACCGGCGGCCATCACCGCGGCCATGATCTTGAGGCTGCCGTCGCTCGGGTCGGACACCGCGATGCCACCGGTCGCGAAGGCGTACGCGACCTTGTTGACCGGGCCGCCGAGGTCGAAGCACATCATCAGGCCGAGGATCACGCCGAGGCCGATGGCGTTGGCGCCGGAGAGCCCGTTGAGCCAGTCGGTCATCGCCTCCTGGGCGGAGGCGATGGGCTTGCCGATCACCACGAACATCAGGATGCCGACGATCGCCGAGGAGATCAGCGGGATCACCACGACCGGCATGATGCCGCGCAGGGCCGCCGGGACCTTGAACCGCTGGATGCCCATGACGACCGCACCCGCGATCAGGCCCGCGGCCAGACCGCCGAGGAAGCCCGCCTTGATCGTGGTCGCGATGAAACCGCCGACGAACCCGGGCACGAGTCCTGGCCGGTCGGCCATGCCGTAGGCGATGTACCCGGCCAGGACCGGCACCAGGAAGGTGAACGCCGCGCTGCCGATCTGGAAGAGCAGCGCCGCCCAGCTGGCGGTCTCGGTCCACACGAAGTGGTCCGCGACGGACTTGGCGCTGGCGATCTCGTAGCCGCCGATCGCGAAGGCGAGCGCGATGAGCAGACCGCCCGCGGCGACGAACGGGACCATGTAGCTGACGCCCGTCATCAGCCACTTGCGCAGCCGGGTGCCGAAGCGGTCGCCGCCCGCGTCCATCGGGGCGGAGCCGTCCGAGGCGTCATCGGACGCCGCCGCCGGTGCGCTGGTCTCGCCGCGCGCCGCCTTGTCGCGCGCCTCGGCCACCAGCTCGGCCGGGCGGTTGATGCCCGCCTTGACCCCGACGTCCACCGTCGGCTTCCCGGCGAACCGCTCCTTGTCCCGGACCTCCACGTCATGCGCGAAGATCACCGCGTCGGCGGCGGCGATGGTGGCGGCGGGCAGCTTCTCGAACCCGGCCGAGCCCTGGGTCTCCACCACCAGCTCGACACCGGCCTCACGGGCCGCGTTCTCCAGCGACTCGGCGGCCATGTAGGTGTGCGCGATACCGGTGGGACACGAGGTGACGGCGACGATCCGNCCGCGTTCTCCAGCGACTCGGCGGCCATGTAGGTGTGCGCGATACCGGTGGGACACGAGGTGACGGCGACGATCCGGAAGGGCGCCGCCGCGGCCGCCGGTGCGGGCTCGGGGGTCCCGGCGGGCGCGGAGGTCCCGGCGGGTTCCGCCGGGCCGCCCGCCGTGTCCTTCGGCTCCTCGGCCGCGGGCTCCTCCGCGGCGCTGTCCGAGGCGCTGTCCGAAGCGGCCGACGATTCCTCGTCACCGCGGATCAGGGCGGCCACCCGGGCCGGGTCGTCGGCGGCCCGCAGGGCGCCGGTGAACTCGGCGTTCATCAGAGACCGGGCGAGGCTGGACAGGATCGTCAGGTGATCGCTGTCGGCACCCGCGGGGGCCGCGATCAGGAAGATCAGGTCGGCCGGTCCGTCCGGCGCGCCGAAGTCGATCCGGGTCGTGCTGCGCCCGAAGGCCAGCGTCGGCTCGGTGACGTGCTCGCTGCGGCAGTGGGGTATGCCGATGCCGCCGTCCAGGCCGGTCGGCATCTGCTCCTCGCGGGCCGCCACGTCGGCGAGGAAGCCGTCGAGGTCGGTGACCCGGCCCGCCGCGACCATGCGCTCGGCGAGCGACCGGGCGGCGGCTTCCTTGGTGTCGGCGGACAGGTCAAGGTCGACCAGATCCGCGGTGATCAGCTCACTCATCTCGCGGCTCCCTTGGGTGCGATACCGCCCTGGGACAGGCGGGCGGAGGGGGTGGGGACTGGGG
>NZ_RIBZ01000148.1:0-9930 GCF_003721215.1 Streptomyces botrytidirepellens | reverse complement strand
CCGACCGCGGGGGGACCGGGGGTGTCCCCCGGGTTCGGGGAGGGGTGGGGTGGGGGACATTACGGGGCCGTCGGTGGGGCGGTGCTGGCTCGGATCATCAGCTGGGTCGCGAGCTCCACGCGCGGCGAGTCGATCTCCTCGCCACGCGCCTGCCGCAGCACCGTGCGGGCCGCCACTTTGCCCATGTCGGCCAGAGGCTGACGCACCGTCGTCAGGGGCGGGGCGGACCAGCTGACCTCGGGGAGGTCGTCGAAGCCGACCACGCTCACATCCTCCGGCACCCGCAGCCCCCGCCTCCGCAGGGCCTCGATCGCGCCCAGGGCCATCTGGTCGCTGGAGGCGAAGACGGCGGTCGGCGGGGTGGGGGAGGCCATGAGCTGGTCGCAGCCGTGGAAGCCGGATTCGTGGTAGAAGTCCCCCTGTGCGACGAGAGCTTGATCGAACGGAACACCCGCCGCCTCCAGGGCCGCCCGGTATCCGTCCAGCCGCGCCCGGCTGCACAGCAGCCGCGGCGGGCCCGCGATGAAACCGATACGGCGGTGCCCCAGGCTCAGGAGGTGTTCGGTGGCGGCCAGGCCACCGGCCCAGTTGGTGGCGCCGACGGTCGGCGCCGCGGGGCCGTCGAGGGCGGGGGAGCCCGCCGGGTCGACGACCACGATGGGGACGTTCAGCCGCCGCAACTCGGCGTGGACCACCGGCTCCAGGGCGGATGTCACCAGGATGACCCCGTCCGAGGCGCGGGCCCGCAGGTTCTTCATCCACTGCCGGGTCGAGCCCGCCCGCCCGTGGATGGCGGAGACGACCGTACCGACCCCGTCCTGGTGCGCGATCTCCTCCACACCGCGGATGATCTCCACGGCCCAGGGGCTGTCGAGGTCGTTGAAGACCAGGTCGACGAGGGCGGCGCGGTCGCCGGGGGCGGCCTGGCGGCGGCGGTAGCCGTGGAGGCGCAGCAGGTCCTCGACCCGGGCCCGGGTCTCGGGGGAGACGTCCGACCGTCCGTTGACGACCCGCGAGACCGTGGGAACGGACACCCCGGCCTCCTGGGCGATGGCGGTGATCGTCACCTTGGGCTTGGTGCCGCCGTCGGGGCCCGCGCTCTCCGTAGCCATTTCCGCCTCCTCCGTTGACGGGCATCACGCCCGCCTCTAACTTTCCGGTCGCACCCTCGGAACCTTGCAGAAGTCTTCCGGAAAACCGGATCAGACGTGAAGAGAAGAGAGGGACACTCCCATGAAGCTCCAGCTCCTGAGCTTACGCAGAGCCCACGCCACCGCACTGCTCGCTTCCGCGGTGCTCGCCTTCGGCCTCGCGGCACCGACCCAGGCGGCCGGCGCCGCCAACCCCACGCTGCGCGAAGTCGCCGACCGCACCGGCCGCTTCGTCGGCACCGCCGTCAACGACGGACGCCTGAGCGACGGCACCTACGCGAACATCGCCAAGGGCGAGTTCTCCAGCGTGACCGCCGAGAACGCCATGAAGTGGGGCTCGGTCGAGCCGAACAGGGGCCAGTTCAACTGGGCCGCCGCCGACCGTCTCGTCTCGTTCGCCCAGGCCAACCGTCAGAAGGTGTACGGGCATACCCTGGTCTGGCACAGCCAGATGCCGAACTGGCTGGCCAACGGCTCGTTCTCCAACGCCGAGCTGCGCACCATCATGACCGGCCACGTCACCACCCAGGTCGCCCGCTACAAGGGCAAGGTCCAGCGCTGGGACGTGGTCAACGAGGCGTTCAACGAGAACGGCACCCTGCGCGCGTCCAAGTTCTACAACCAGCTCGGCCAGTCGTACATCGCCGACGCCTTCCGGGTCGCGCGCGCCGCCGACCCGAGCGCCAAGCTGTTCATCAACGACTACAACACCGAGGGCACGAACGCGAAGAGCGACGGCCTGTACAACCTGGTCAAGTCGCTGAAGTCGCAGGGCGTGCCGATCGACGGCGTCGGCTTCCAGAGCCACCTGATCGTGGGCCAGGTCCCGTCGACGATGAAGGCCAACCTCCAGCGCTTCGCCGACCTCGGCGTGGAGGTCGTGATCAGCGAGCTGGACATACGGATGGCCACCCCGGCCGACGCCGCCAAGCTCCAGCAGCAGGCCAACGACTACAAGGCGGTGGCCCGGACCTGTCTGGCGATCGCCCGCTGCACCGGCATCACGGTGTGGGGCTTCGGCGACCGGGACTCCTGGGTGCCGGGTACCTTCCCGGGCCAGGGGGCGGCCAATCTGTACGACACCAACTACCAGCCCAAGCCCGCCTACAACGCCTTCCGCGACGGGCTCGCCGGGTCGTAGGCGTCCTAGGCGGCCACAGCCTCCTCCGTGCGCGTGGCGTACGCCTGGACGGTGACCGTCTCATCGTCCAGGCACCGCCCCGTCTCCAGGTCGAAGCGCTGCTTGAGCAGCGGCGAGGCCACGAACGGCCGTCCGTCCGCCGAGCCCAGCAGACCTCGGGAGAGGACGTACGCGCCGGTGAAGGGGTCGCGGTTGTCGATCGCGTACGGGCGGCCCGCCCGGTCCAGGAAGACCGCCACCTGCGTACCGTCCGGCAGCAGGGCGGCCACGCCGCGGCCCGGGATGAGGTCGGTGAGGTCGCAGATCGCGAACCACCGCTGGTCGATGAGGAGTTCCACGCGGAGGTCGATCCGCTCGGGCGCCATGGTCATCGGCTCGAAGTCCCTTCGAGAGTGCGTGCGGTACGGACGGGGATGTTGGGGCCGGACAGCAGCGTCAGGTCCGGCTTGACCTGGTCGCGCTCGGGGACGAAGGCGACCGTCGGGTCGGGCGATTCGGGCGCGTTGACGAAGGAGACGAAGCGCCGCAGCCGCTCGGGGTCGTTGATGGTCTCGGCCCATTCGTCGCGGTAGCCCGCCACGTGGTCGGCCATCAGCGCCTCCAGTTCGGCGCACAGCCCCAGCGAGTCGTGGACCACCACGTCCCGTACGTGGTCCAGGCCGCCCTCGATCCGCTCCAGCCAGGCCGAGGTGCGCTCCAGCCGGTCCGCGGTGCGGATGTAGAACATCAGGAAGCGGTCGATGAGCCGGATCAGCCCCTCGTCGTCCAGGTCCTGGGCGAGCAGGTCGGCGTGGCGCGGCTCGGCGCCGCCGTTGCCGCCGACGTACAGGTTCCAGCCGTTGGAGGTGGCGATGATGCCGAAGTCCTTGCCGCGCGCCTCGGCGCACTCGCGGGCGCAGCCGGAGACGGCCGACTTCAGCTTGTGCGGGGAGCGCAGGCCCCGGTAGCGCAGCTCCAGGTCGATGGCCATGCGCACCGAGTCCTGGACGCCGTAGCGGCACCAGGTCTGGCCCACGCAGGACTTCACGGTGCGCAGCGCCTTGCCGTACGCGTGGCCCGATTCGAACCCGGCGTCGACCAGCTTGGACCAGATCACCGGGAGCTGGTCCACCCGGGCGCCGAAGAGGTCGATCCGCTGACCGCCGGTGATCTTCGTGTAGAGGCCGAAGTCCCGGGCGATCTCGCCGATCACGATCAGCTTCTCGGGGGTGATCTCGCCACCGGGGATGCGGGGCACGATCGAATACGACCCGTTGCGCTGGAGGTTGGCCAGGAAGTGGTCGTTGGTGTCCTGGAGGGCGGCCTGTTCGCCGTCCAGGACGTAGCCGCTGGCGCCCAGCGTCGGGGCGAGCGAGGCGATGATCGAGCCGACGGCCGGCTTGCACACCTCACAGCCGTCGCCGCTGCGCGCCTCCTCGCGGCCGTGGCTGTCCAGCAGCTGCGCGTAGGTGGTGATGCGCAGGGTGCGGACGATCTCGTACAGCTCGGCGCGGGTGTACGCGAAGCAGCCGCACAGCCCCTTGTCGACGCTGATCCCGCTGGCCTCCAGCTCGTCGTTGACGAGCGTGGTGAGCGTCTTGACGCAGCTGCCGCAGCCGGTGCCCGCCTTGGTGCACTTCTTCACCTCGGGCACGGTGGTGCACTCGTGCTCGGTGACCGCCGAGCGGATCGAGCCCTTGGTGACGTTGTGGCAGCTACAGATGACCGCCTCGTCGGGCAGCGCGGACGGGCCGAGCGCGGCGGGCGCGCCGAGCCCAGCGGGCAGCACCAGCTGCTCGGGGGCGACGGGCGGCACGGAACCGGTCAGCGGCCGCAGCATGCCGTACGAGTCGGCGTCGCCGACCAGCACCCCGCCGAGCAGTTCGCCGTCCGCGCCGATCACCAGCTTCTTGTAGACGCCCGCGCGGGAGTCGGAGTAGACGACGTCGAGACAGCCGTCGGCGGTGCCGTGGGCGTCGCCGAAGGACGCCACGTCCACGCCGAGCAGCTTGAGCTTGGTGGAGGTGTCGGCGCCGGTGAAGCCCTCGCAAGCAACCGCGGCGAGGTCGTCGGCGACGGTCTGCGCCATCTCGTACCCGGGCGCGACCAGCCCGTACACCTTGCCGTCGGCGGTCAGCGCGCATTCGCCGATCGCGTACACCGCCGGATCGCTGGTGCGGCACCGCTCGTCGACCGCGATGCCGCCGCGCTCGCCGACGTCCAGGCCGCAGTCCCGGGCCAGCTGGTCGCGGGGGCGCACCCCGGCCGAGAAGATCACCAGGTCGGTGTCGATGGACGAGCCGTCCGAGAGCGCCATGGCGGTCACCGCGCCGTTGGAGTCGGCGGTGATCTCCTTGCCGCCGACACCGGTGTGCACGATCAGCCCCATGTCCTCGACGGTGCGGCGCAGCGCGGCGCCGCCGCCCTGGTCCACCTGGAGCGCCATCAGCCGCTCGTTGAACTCCACGATGTGCGTGGTCAGCCCGAGCCCCTTCAGCGCGCCCGCCGCCTCCAGGCCGAGCAGCCCGCCGCCGACCACGGTGCCGGTCGCGCGGTCCTTGGCGTACTCCTCGATCGCCAGCAGGTCCTCGACCGTGCGGTAGACGAAGCAGCCCTCGCTGTCCTTGCCGGGCACCGGCGGGACGAACGGATACGAGCCGGTGGCCAGCACGAGCGTGTCGTACGTGACGGTGAGCCCGGAGCGCGCGGTGACCGTGCGCGCCTCCCGGTCGATGGCCTCGGCCGGGTCGCCCAGGTGCAGCTCGATGCCGTGCCGCTCCATGAAGCCGTCCTCGACCATGGACAGGTCGTCCGGGGTCCGGCCGGAGAAGTACGAGGTCAGCTGCACCCGGTCGTAGGCGGGCCGGGGCTCCTCGCACAGCACCACGACCCGGGCGCGGGTGGTCACGCCCCGGTCGGCCAGGGCCTCCAGGAAGCGCTGGCCGACCATGCCGTGCCCGACGAGCACGATCGTGGGGGCGGTCTCGGTCTTCGGTGCGCTCTTCGTCATGCCAGGAAGCCTGCGGGAGCGCTGTTTCCCGACCGCATCACCATCGTTTCCCGGACGCAACGCTGCCCTCAGCGCGCCGCCCCGCCGGCTGTGAGACTTATCCGAGCGTGATCGGCAGCTTCTGCGGGCTGTTGCCGACGAAGCTCCGGTGCGGCACCAGCTGATCGTCCGGAACCGCCAGGTCGAGGCCGGGGAAGCGGGTGAAGAGCCCCTCCAGCGCGATCACGGCCTCCATCCGGGCCAGCGGGGCGCCCAGACAGAAGTGCGCGCCGTGGCCGAAGGACAGATGGCGTGCAGCCCGGGTCACGACGAAGCGGTCCGCGTCCGGTCCGTACGCCCGCTCGTCGCGCCCTGCGGAGGTGTACGAGACGAGCACGGGCGCGCCCTTCGGGATCACCGCGTCGCCGACGGGCAGATCCCTGGTGGGGTAGCGGAACGGGAAGTAGCTGACCGGGCTGTCGTACCGCAGCGTCTCCTCGACCACGTCGTCCCAGCTCGCGGCCCCGGAGCGGACCAGCTCCAGCTGATCGCGGTGGTTGCACAGGGCCCGCACCGCGTTGGTGATCAGATTGAGCGTGGTCTCGTGCCCCGCGATGATCGTCAGCATCAGGGTGCCGATCAGCTCCTCCTCGCTGAGCCGGTCCCCGTCCTCCGCGCGCGTCGCGATCAGCGCGCTGGTCAGGTCGTCGCCCGGGTCCTTCATCCGGGCCGCGGCCACCTGGCCGAGGATCGCCACCATCTCGCGGTTGGCCTCCGGGACCCGCTCGGGGGCGGTGCCGGTGGAGACGATCTCGTTGGACAGCTCGTGCAGCCGGTCCTGGTACGCCGCGTCGACGCCCAGGAGCTGGGAGATCACGCTCATCGGCAGCGGCAGCGCGAAGTGACGGCGCAGATCCGCCACCCCGTCCGGGTCCGCGGCGGCGGCCTCGCCCAGCCGGTCCAGCAGCGTGCCGGTCAGCTCGTGCACGACCGGACGCAGCGCCTCCATGCGGCGCGGGGTGAACGCGCGCGTCACCAGGGACCGCAGCCGCTTGTGGTCGTCGCCGTCGGCGGTGGTCATGCCCCGCACGGTGGCGAAGGTGAGCATCGGCCAGCCCGGCGGTATCTCCCCGCTCTGGAGGGCGGCGAAGTGGCAGGCGTTCTTGGCCACGTCGGGGTGGGTGAGGAAGCCCTTCAGCTCCTCGTGCCGGGTGACGGCGTACGCCGGTACGTCACCGGGCAGCAGGACCGGGACTGCGGCCCCGCGTGCGCGTAACCGGTCGTTGACCGCGTGCTGGTCGTCGGGGTCCAGCCGGTGCGGCGCGGGGCCGTCGTGCGGGACGGGGCCGTCGTGCGCCACGGGGTCGGCGTGCGGGACGGGGCAGCGGCCGTCGGTCATCTGCGGTCTCCTGGAGGCGAGTCGGGCGCGTCGGACGCATGGGACGCGGTGGGCCACTGGTGAAGCGGCGGCGGGGCCGGGGCGTCGGCGGCGAGCTGCGGCGCGGAGAACCGCACGGGCAGCCCGGCCAGCCCCTTGGACCAGGGCGAGGTGATCCACGGAAGCTGCTCCTCCGGCACCGCGATCTCCAGATCGGGCAGCCGGTGGCGGAGCGTGTCCACGGCGGTACGGGTGATCAGCCGGGCCGGATCCTGCGCCGGGCAGGTGTGGGGGCCCGCGCCGAACGCGAGGTGCGAACGGTTGCCGACCACCGGACGGCCGTCCTCCGGCAGCACCTCCGGATCGGCGTTCGCCCCGGCCAGCCCCAGGATCAGCATGTCCCCGGCGCGGATGTCCTGCCCGCCGAGGCGCAGATCGCGGGTGGCGTAGCGGCCGGGGAAGTTCTGCGTCGGCGGCTGGCGCCACAGCACCAGGTCGAGCGCGTCGTCCACGGTGAGGTGGCCACGGGCCAGGGAGGAGCGGAACGCGGGGTCGGTGAGCAGGATCTGCGTGGTGGAGGCGATCCAGTTCACGGTGGTCTGGTTCCCCGCCACGATGATCACCACCAGGTTGTGCAGCACCTCCTCGTCGCTCAGCCCGACCGGGTGCTCCAGCAGCCACGAGGTGAGGTCCGCGCCCGGCCGCTGCTTCTTCCAGGCGACCAGCTCCAGCAGGATGCGGCCCATCCGCTTGTTGGCGCCGGTGGCGGCCACGGTGGGGGCGACGATGGTGGAGATCGCGTCGACCAGCCGCGGCCCGCTCTCCTCGTCCAGACCCAGCAGCTCGGTGACCACCTGGAGCGGCAGGACGCGCGCGTACTGCGCCACCAGATCGGCCCGGTGCTGATCGGCGAACCCGGCGACCAGCCGCTCCGCGGTGGCCCGCACCGTACGGATCAGCTCGTGCCCGTTCACCCGGCCCAGCGCGTCGGCCACCGCCGAACGCATCCGGCGGTGCTGCGCGCCGTCCGCGAACAGCAGCGCGGGCCGCCAGCCCACCAGCGGCATCATCGGCGAATCGGCCGGAACCCGGCCGTCGCGCAGCGGCGTCCAGCGGCGCGGATCGTGCGAGAAGTACTGCTCGTCGCGGGTGAGATGGAGCAGCTCGCGGTGGCCGATGACGAGCCACGCCTCGATCCCGGGCGCGATCTCGACCGGCACCACATTGCCGTGGTCGCGGCGCATCCGCTCGTACAGCTCGGTCAGCGGCCCGTCCAGCGCCGTCCCGTGCAGCGGCACCCGCTCCGTCGCCGTACCGGCGGGACCGGTGGCGCGGGCCGCCGTCATGCCGTCTCCGTGACGGTCTCGATGAGATGGCTCACCAGCGAGATCAGCGCCTTGACCGACGACGTGTGCTCGCGCGCGTCACAGATGACCAGCGGGGTGTGGGGGAGCAGATCGAGCGCCGAGCGCAGATCGTCCTCGCTGTGCAGCACGCTGTCCGGGAAGGAGTTGACGGCCACCGAGAACGGAACGTCCAGGTCCTCCAGATGGCCGATGGCGTCGAACGACGCCTCCAGGTCGCGGGTGTCGACCAGCGCGAGCGCGCCCAGGGCGCCGCGCGCCAGGTCCTTCCACGCGGGGAGGAAACGCTGCTGGCCGGGGGTGCCGAAGAGGTACAGGACCAACTCGCCGCCCAGCGTGATCCGCCCGAAGTCCAGCGCCACAGTGGTGGTGGACTTCGTCGGCCGCACCGGCGTGTCCAGCCGGGCGCCCGCCCGGCTCATGGTCGCCTCGGTGGACAGCGGCTTGATCTCCGACACCGTGCCGATCAGCGTGGTCTTGCCGACCCCCATCGGCCCGACGACCAGGATCTTCGCCGCGCCGGACACGCTGGGCTGCACGTACATGACCGTCGTGTCGTCCAGGTCGTCCAGGTCGTCCAGGCCGTCCGCGCTGTCCGTGCCGTTCATGCCGTGGGTGTCATCCATGTCGTCGTCCACGCCGTCCGTGCCGTCGACGCCTTTCGCGCCGTCCGTGCGGCCCGTGTCGGGCATCGAGATCTCAGAGCTTGCTTTCAAGCCCATCGAGCACCTTCCTCAGCAAGTCCATATCGGCGCGCTCGGCCACCCGGATGGGCGGGCGCGCCACGATGTGCCCCCAGTCGATGAGATCGGCGAGCAGCACCTGCACCACGGCGGGTGGCTGACCGAGGTGAGCGGCGACCTCCGCCACCGACAGCAGCCCCTGACAGCAGCGGACGATCCGCCGGTACTCGGGCTGGAGGGCCGGGGGCAGCGCGCTTCCGGAGGACTTCACCAGCGTCTCCAGCGGCAGAGCATCCCGTGAGGAACCCGCGCGCCCCCGTGTGATCACGTATGGGCGCACCGCGGCCGTGGTGCGTTCCTCCCCGGGCTCGGTCATGGTGTGCTGATCTGCTCCCGTGGCCGACTGCTCAGATGGGCGCCGATTCTCGCCACCAGCACTTGCATCTGCTGGGCCACCAGACCGACATCCGCCTCCGTGCCGGTGGCCACCCCCAGCGAGGCGCCCTGCCCTGCCGAGGTGAACAGCACGAACCCGCCGTCCGNGCCCTGCCCTGCCGAGGTGAACAGCACGAACCCGCCGTCCGATTCGATCATCAGCTGTCTCACCCCCGCCTCCTCGCCGAACAGCAGCGACACCGTGGACTGGCTGGTCATCGTCAGCGCCGCGCAGGCCGCGGCCAGCGACTCGGCCTCGGCGACGCCCAGTTCGGGGACCTCTCCCGTCAGTCCCTCGGCGGAGCCGTGCCCCATGCGCAGACCGTCCTCCGAGACGACGACGGCGTGCCGCACCCCCGGAATCTGGGTCAAGGGACGCAGCATCCATCCAACGTCGGGCAGCCTGGATATGGTTCCGGCCACTACCGGCCTCCTTCTCGGTCCTCTTCTCGATCCCCGTGGTCTTCGCGGTCCCGGTCCCGGTCGTGCTCCGGAACCCGCCCCCGGTCATGGCTCCCGCCTCCGGCTCCGGCTCCGGCCTCCGTGGCCTCGGCCCGCCCGCGGCGGGTGCCGGACACCACGCTCGCGATGGAGGCCCGGGCGGCCTCGGGGGTCCAGGGGTCGGCGTCCGCGGCGGTGTCCCCGGAGGCGGTGTCCCCGGGGGCCGTCCCGCCGGGCCCGGTGGTGTCCGTACGCGGGGCGTCGCCGCCCGGGGCGGCCGTACGGGAATCCGTACGCGGGGTCGTACGCCGCCGGTTGCGGCGCTGCGGAAGGCCGCCGCCCGCCGGGGCGGCGGGGGTGCCACCGGGC
>NZ_RIBZ01000146.1:0-4679 GCF_003721215.1 Streptomyces botrytidirepellens | reverse complement strand
CGCGGGGGCGGTGGGGAGTGGGCGAGCTGCCAGGGGCGGGTCAGTGGGGTAGGACGGCTTTGACGCGCCGGGCGAGCCAGGTCGCGACGTTGACGGGAACCGCATTGCCGACCTGGAGACGCTGGTCGTCCTCATCCCCAGCGAAGATGTGGTCGTCGGGGAATCCTTGGGCTCGGGCTTTCTCTCGGATGGTCAGCGGCCGGTACTCGCACTCGTCGATGCTCAGCTCTGCGGTCGGGCGTGCCAGGTAGTGGTGGCCGCCGCCCTTCGCGGTGAGCGTGCCGATTGGAGCATCCAGTGAGCTGGCCGAGCAGTGGTTGCGCAGGGTGACGATGAACGGTTTGCCGCGGTACCTCTCCAGACCGGTGGCGACACGGTCGCGCGTGGCCTGCACATAGGGTTTGTAGGCGCCCTTGAAGTGATCGAAGTAGCCGTCGCCGAACCTGTCCCCGCGCACGCTCGGATCGATGACGTCGCCGATCCCGCGGGTGACTGGCTCAACGTAGGCTTTGCAGCGGGGGTTGGGGCACACGTAGTAGTACTGGCGGTTCTCGCGACCGTATTCGCCGACGGGGAAGTCGGGGTTCTTCTTCCAGTGCTGGATGCCCTCGACCGGGCCGCAGGTGGGGCACATCGCGTCGCAGGTCGGCCGGAGGTCGGGCAGGCCGTGCGTCTCCGCGACGTCGTTGCGCAGGAAGCACCACACCACCCGGTCCCGGGACTGCGGCAGCGGAGGAATGCCGTCGACCTTCAGGTGCGCGGCGTTTACCGAGGCGATGACCGGGGTGTAGCCGAGGGCTTCCCACACCTGTAGCCATGCCTTGAACAGCGTGGAGGTACCGAACTGTGCGACGTTCTCGCCGACGTAGGCCAGAGGTCGGTGGACTTCGGCGTAGCGGACGGGTTCCCACATGGTGATGCGGGTCTGCGGCCAGTCCGGGCCCGGCTTCGGGCGGCCGTTCTCATCCAGTTCCACGGCCTTGCGGGGGGCGGTCTTGCCGCCTGCGGGGGACGCCTCGGTGCAGATCGGCGACGCGACCAGTACCTGGGCGGAGGGCACGCAGCGCATGTCGATGGTCTGCACGTCGGCCGGGTTCACGAACAGGCCCGGAAAATTGATGCGGGCAGTTGCGCACGAGGCTGGGTGGTGGTTCGCGGCGTACAGGGACAGATACCCGGCTTGGGCGAAGCCGAGCATGTCCCCGTTGCCGCCTGTGAAGAAGTGAACCGATGTGTGTGTGAAGTCCGCCAGGGGGCCCGCTGTCTTCGCCGCCTGCGGAGTTGTTGCTGCCGTCATCGCCAGAAGTTCCTTCCAGACCGGGAGTTGAGAGCCCGGAGCCAGACGGGGAGGGGGTTGGCCGGGCAGTGACGGCACCTTGTGGAACGGCAGATCTAGCCCCACAACTACCGCCACAGGTGGCGAGCCCCGTGGATGGCGCCCGGCAGCACGGGCAACGCGACGGCAACAGACCGGGCCAGGTGGACAGGCAGCGGCCCCGCCTCGTGGCAGTGGTGCGCACGAGGACGGGGCCGGTGTGTGGAGGATTGGTGGACGGATACGGCTTGGATCTCAGTCCAGGTCGCTCACTTCGGCGAGGGCAACGGCTTCGCGGTGTCCGTCTGCGTGTTGGAGCTCCACCACGGCCGCGCCCTCGGCGTTGCGGAGGGTCCTGGTGAGACGACCGCTTCCACTGGGGCCGGTGACGCGGGTCGGTGAGGTGGGGCAGAACTTCCAGGGGGTTGTGGGGATCTCATCGAGCCAGTCAGCTGCCGCCTGGGAGACGTGCTCGAAGTGTGCGGCGAGGCCTTCGACCTGCGGACAGGAACAGCGGACGTGGACGATGTACGTGTCGGGGGCCGTGTGACCGATGCAGATGGGCGGGACCGGGTCCCGGCCGAGGATGTGTACGCGGTTGTGCTCGACCTGCCGGGCGTCGGCGCGCCGCCGCTCTGCGAGAGCGCTCAGGGCCTTGCGGATGCCGGTGTCCTGGTCGGGGTCCGGGGCGCCGAGGAGGTGGCGGTTGTCGTCGACGTTGAGAGCGGTGAACTCGTCCGCGTCGGTGGCAGGGCGGGGAGTGCGGAGCACGGCGTAGACGGCGAGGGTGAATCCGATGTGCGAGAGAACCCAGTCGGCAGCTTCGGGGGTCACGATCAGTGTCTCCAGTCGTGGGGAGTGCGTCGGCTGTGCCGTGCCGGGGAAGGCGAGGTGGAGCCCAAGGCGCGGCGGTGGACGGATCGTGACGTGGAGCAGGGCTAGCCGAGCAACACCCCGAAGATGGCGACGGGCCCGAGCCGCCGCGGGTTCGGCGACGAGACGGGCTCGGGGAAGCCGGTCAGGCGGCCTGGCTCAGCAGCTCATCCGCTTCCGCTGAGCTGGCGCGTCTCTGGGAAGTCGCGGCGAATTTGCTCATGGGCCACGGGCGGAACCTGCGGGTAGATCTGTGGGCGGCGGAGCAGGGCGCTTTCGGCTCGGGTGACTTCGTGCAGGAGCTTCAGTGCCTCGTCCCTGCTGGCGATGGGCTCGCTGTAGTGGTCGCTGCTCCTGGCGGAGACGATCCAGCCGGTGAGCCACTGTCCGTCATCGTGGGAGGGGTAGAACTGGGCTGCCGCTAGGTTCTGGCCGTCTGCCTCATCGCGGTCGGGAGCGGCAACGCGGGTTTCGTAGCGGTTGCGGTCCAGTTGCACTCGGACACAGGTGCCGTGGAACAACGGGGTGCGTTCGGTGGTAGCAGTCTGCCAGGCTCGGGNGGGGTGCGTTCGGTGGTAGCAGTCTGCCAGGCTCGGGCGGTCGCCGAGTAAAGGCCGGCGAGTGGGTCGGACTGTCTGCGGCGGGCCTGCTCCCGGCTGGCGTGACAGGGAGCAGGCCCGGAAGCAATGAAGTCCGCTGGTCAGAGCGAGGGTTGACCATTGGGGTAGAAGGGCGGCTCGTTCAGACAGCTCGGCCCGCCTCGGCCGGAGTGCAGTCGGGGCGGGCCCAGGGAAGGGGCTGCAGTCAGTGGAGGCGTGAGGCGGTCAGAGGCGGCGGACGGATCCGGAGGCAGACTTGGCTGTGATGGTCATGTCGGGTCGCTGCGAGCCGTGCAGCGTGATCGAGTTGGAGGCTGTGTGGACGTCGACGATGCCGCTGGCCTGGGCGGCGATCGTGAAGGTGACGGGCCCGGATGCGGCGCGTACGCGAGCGTGCTGGCCACTGTGCTGGCTGACCTTGACCGATCCGGACGCGGCGTCGATGTCGATCCGCTCGGTGATCGTGCCAACCTGCACGGCCCCCGAGGCGGCCTGGATCTGGGCACGGCCCGCGCTCGCCAGGTTCACCGATCCAGAGGCGGAGTCGATCTTCGCGGCAGGTGGCCGAAGGCGTGGACGCTGCCAGAGCTGGTGTTGCTGCTCAGAGCGGATCCGGACGGCAGCAGAAGCTCGATCTCGATGCCCTGATGGCCGCTGTTGACGGTGACGCCGGAATCGTTGATGTACATGTCGCCGGTGGAGCTGTAGAAGTAGGAGTTGCCCGACACCGAGGTGTAGGTGCGGTTGCCGTGGCGGACGGTCCGTGACGATGTCGTGATGCGGGGCACGGTGACGGTCAGCTGGTTGCCGTTGTGCTGGATGCGGGTCTCGCGGGCGGCCTGGGCGTACGGGCTCTTCGGGTCGGTGCAGTACACGCGCACCGTCGGCACGGAGAGGGAGGCGTCGACAACGGTCCACAGGGTGGCGTCCTGGGCTGTGACGGTGGCCAGAACGGGGCCGGGCTGCTGGTCATCCCCGGTGAAGGTGTTCAGTGGCTCGACGCCGTTCTTGGCTGCTTCGGCGAGCATCGTCTGGTCCGCGGGCTGGGACCTGACCTGGGCCGTGGGCTGCTGGGCGCCGCGCTTGACGAGCTCGAAGTTTGTCAGCTCGTGGGTCTCCCTGGCAGGTAGGGGGCGCGCCAGGCCGTGGCCAGCCCGCGCGCCGGGGTCCGGCCCTTGGAGGGGCCGGGCAAGTTGCGGTGGCCCTTGTTCGGCGGGGCCAGGAGGACTGTGGCGGGGCGGAGGGTTAGCGCCGCAGCCACGGCCGCAGGCTCGGCCTCAAGGCTCCGCAGCCGTCCCGTTTTCCGGGCATTCTGCGCAGGTCAGCGTGTAGGCGGGCGGGCAGGCTGGGAGACATCCCGGTGTGCGGAACCGATGTCTCGGACCGTTGTCTGGCAGGTCCGTCCTGCGGGACGGGGCCAACCGCTCCTGCGGGCCTGTGCAGCGCCGGGCGGTCACGCGCGACGGTGGGCGGGTGCTGCACCCTGGAGGCGGGGCAACGCCAAAGTGCCGTCTCCTGCCAGCTGGCTGAGGACGGCCCAAGGGGCGTGGGGTTGCACGGCGGTGTCCACGTGGTCGGCGTGGACGTAGGCGGTGATGTAAGGCTCGATGCGTCCGTCGTGCTCGGGCTCGGCCTCCCCCACCGAAGGGAACGTCGTCGGCCGTGACGAGCAGCAGCTGCGCTGTGCCTGCGGCCGAGGAGGTGCCAGGCGCATCGGCCGCGGGCGAGAGTCCGTGTGCGGCAGCCTGGATGCAATGACTCTAGTGCGGCCGGGCCCACTGGTTGCCGCAGATGTAGGTCAATCTCCGGCTCGTTGTGGTCGTCGAAGATCAGGGCTTCTCCGGCCGGTGGAGGGTTGGGCACGATGCGGGTTGCTCCCGAGGCTGCGTATG